>JAJYZF010000183.1 GCA_021800165.1 Planctomycetota bacterium
CGCGTAGAATACAAACGCACTGATCTCCCCGCGCGCAAGCGTATCACGACCCTGCCCAATAGCTTGCCGCCGACGCGAGCCGTGTAGGTTCGATAGACTTGGTGGGGATATTTGGCAGGTCGGCTGCTGACCGTCAACTGATCGCCGGCTCGACGACTGAAGCGGAGAAATTCAGAGGCGTGGCTCACCGACCACGGGGTAACGGCGGCGCGGATGTATCCGAAGCCTAGCTGTTGCTCGGAGCTGCCCGGTAGTCCGGCGGACGCGCCCTTAGGCCAGTATGAAACGAACCAAGCGCCCCTTCGCCTCCCGCCTTTGGGAGGAACCAGCGGTGTTGCCCACCAAATTTGGGTACCATTTCTTACTGACCAGTATATCGGTGGTATTGGCGAGCGAACTTTTCCCCTGCCGACGATCATTTCGCAGGCGAACTTCCGTGGATTATCGAGATCGCTGGCAACACGGCAGGTCTCGACAGAATGCCCGCGCCAGGAATACCTGTAAACCACGCGGATAGTTGAAACTTCTCTTGAGTCCTCCCTTAGAAGCCGCTCCTCGGGCGATTTGGGGCTCCAAATGTGCGGCCGGGGTTCGGCAGCCGACGCTCGGGAGCTGAGCGCCACCCCGCCGCAGAAAATAGACAAGCCGATAAGTCCAACGAGACCACATCGATCGCCGCTGATCATTTGCTCCCCTTGGTTTGGGCGGGCGCCCCAATTCTCAGGGAACGGCGCCCCGACTTTAGCCTGTAGTTAACGAAATTCATGGTGTTGCTCGCACTTCGGTACACCAGACTCCCATCCGGTGCGATAAAGTGAAACCGCCCCGCACGGATAGGAGCATTTATTTTGATCCGCGTAATGGCCAGGCTGGTCACTGGGCCAAGGCCCGACCGGCTCGCACCAGCGAGTCGGCGCTGGTAAATACGCATGGGTATCCACACGCCGCTGACGCGCCGAAATTTCCGTGCCCAGACCCGCGATGCGAGGGTGAGGTGCCCGCCCACCATAACCCAGATGCTGGTAGAGTAGATTCGGAGCCCCTGGGATGTACTCAGCCGCATTGCAATCCGGGAGAATACGTGTCCGCGATACCGGGCGGAGTAAACGCGGTAGATCTCGCCGGGCACATTTTCCTTTTTCTCATGCACGCTGAGCGTGACGCCCTCAATCATCTTTCTGCCGGCGTAGCCCTTCCGTATGCTGACGGGGACCAACGCCCTGCGGAGGAGTGCCACCCCGAAGTTGCTCTCGGAGGTGTACGGAAGGAGCGTCCGCCCCTGCGGGAAATACGAGACGTACCAGGCGCCGGGTACAACGTCGGGCCCCTCGGCGGGCTGGCCCCACCAGATTTTCTCACCGTTCACGACAACATGATAAATTTGGGGCGGGGCGAAGCGCCGCAGGGCGGGCGTTTTCCTGCCATTGCCCTTTCCGGGACCGGGATGCGGTGGAAACATTATTTCGCCGTCGAATTTCGCCGGATTCGACAAGATTGCGAGGATTCGCACGGTCGTGGCGGGGCCACCCATGTATGAAAAACGCCCAACCATCCGAACCGTAGAGACCTGCCTGGCGGCGACTGCGAGAAACTTCTCCGTAGAGGAGTCGGGCGACCACGGCCTACCAAGTGCCTGCACGCAGTAACCCGAGACCACGATTGACGGGACCAGCACCCCGCGGATTAATGCCACCTTCGTTTTTCGACACATCGCAATCCCCTCTTAAAAAAAAAAAGACGCAGGCGGCCCGTGCTCCGGTAGCCGACCGACCGCGTTGAGCAACCTAGGAGGACCAACCACAGGGCTCCGTAAGGAATATCTGTCCGTCGATCTGCTTTTGCGCCTGCCCAGCTCCCCACGGTGCACAGGTGTAGGTGGTCGGCTCGAAGGGGTTCAGCGTGTGGGGGTGTGGGATACACCCAGCCGCCGTATAGATTTCCGAATAGACCAGCGCGTAAGGCACCGCTTGGAAGCACGTGGTGGTCGGTACAGGGGGATTGTCGTATGCCTGCTGCACCACCGCGCTCGTAGCACAGATTGTGCTGTTCGTGTTCGACTCGTTCAACGTGGCGGACCCGTTTGCTGCGGGCAGGCCGACGGTCAGGCTCAGCGTGGGCGCGGCGCCGGTGTTACATTGCACTTGGGTAGAGGAAGTGACCGTGGCGGGGTTGAGCTTCCCATTTTCACTGCCGTTCCCAGCGCAATTGCAAACCTCGGCTTGCGCGGCTGCCGCCAGCGCCAAGATGGCGAGACAAGCACCGAAAAGCACTGCTCGGATGGCCGGACCAGGGTCTTTTGATTTGCGATGCCTGGGTGACAAGCTGTTCATTTTGTGTTTCTCCTAATTTAGACCGGCCCCTGCGGCACGCCGGACGCCGGCGGTCCGTCGGGCCGTTCTATTGGTCTGGCTCGTTTGCAAAGAAGGATGTTCCCGCGACGGTAACCCCCGCAGACGCCGAGTAATGCCGAATAGGCCAAGGCGGCGCGCACACGAGCGTGCGCCGCGAATTCCAATGGGATTCAAGTTGCCCCCGTAAAATATTTTCATATCCCACCGTAGAAGTTCCGTGTAGCATTGGCCATAGTTCGCCGCGTACCACTCCAAATTGAACCTCGCCATTGCGGGCAAGATTGCCGCCAACGCATTCGCCGCGCCCTGCGCTGTATTTCGGGGCCGTGTTAGTTGTCTCCACGTATTGGGTCGGGCCCATGCCGTGGCCAGATTCGCTGCGCCCGGGACCACCGCGCGGCCCGCCTCAAGGCGATCAACGAACAAGCCCACCACAGTCGTGTTGAATGAGTGATTGCGGTTTAATTTAAAATGAATTGTCGTCGGCCCCCTTGCCAGCCAATGCTTATAAACGCCATCGAAGAAGAGTGCAATCCGAGATTGCCGAGAGTTTGCATTTGCTGATCGGAGATTGCGCCCGCCATCACCGAAGACCTGTGCAACGTAATCTCGCAGACGGTTGGCGCCACTGTGACCGTCGTAGTTCACGTCGTACACCCCGATCTCATAAAGGCCCGCGGGGATACGCAGCCGGCCGACGATTCCTGGGCCCGACTGGCTCATTGGGTATATTTCACCATGGTCATCGCATTCGGTCTCGCGCCCAAGATGAATTTTGAGGCCCGCCTTGCCGAATCGCGGTGGCGTCCGCAAGTGCGAGCGCGGTATCTGGAGCGATCTACGATTCGCCGAATCGAGCGAGTAAATCCAATACCTTAAGCCCTCACCAGGCACTCCTCCGGGCCCAACGGTTGCATACATGCCCCCGCGGTCGCCGTTGGGACGGTACACCCAGTTACGCCCGCGCTGGGTGGTCGTTCCCATTGCGAAAAGGATCGCCCAGTAGCGTCCGTAATGGCCGATCCAATCACCGCCCGTCCTCCAGTCGTCGCATAGCGGCAACACCTCTCCGGTGTAGCCGGGGGCTGGGTCCGCTCCAAATATTGCTCCGAGCTGGCCGTTAAGTTCCTGCACGCTTGGTGGCCGGGCGCCACGCGGCTCCGGCGCGGCGGCAAGTTGTAGCCTTGATTTCGCGGCGTCTCGCCATGCATCTTTGCTCTGCCCCGGCAGGGTGATGATTCTTGTCCCAGCGCCGTAGCACCCTACCGCCATCGCGCCACCTTTCAGCGGCTGCAAGCATTGAATGTAATTGCCCACCTGCGGCCGGTGGATGTGCCAACGGTTAATGATTGTTCCCTCGGCGTTGTACTGCCAGACATCCAATCCCATCCGCCAATGCCCCAGCCACAGATAGCCCGCTTTGCCGCCTGCAGCTTTATCCGGCTCCCATGCCACGGTTGTCGTGTGATCTTCCGTCGGCAGCTTTTCCAGCACCTGCCCCGGCGGCGCCTGCCAATGCACCGGTGGGTGCCAAAGGCCGTGAACTTTGGCCACAAAATTCTGCCCATGCTCAAATGTCAGATTCGCCTGCGGAACATGGCCTGCCGCGCTCTGTTCGTTGATTTCACCCAACGCGATCCCCTCATCCGTCCCCACCGCCAGATGGTTCTTCCATGTGATGGCGACCGAATTCACCAAGTTCCCCGGCAACCCCCTACCGGTTGCCGTCAGTGGCATATGCCACGGCCCCTTGATCACCGTCCACCGATAATGATTCCATCCCAAGGCATTGTCTGACTGGCTCCCCTGCGTTGGCGTACCGATCGCCAAGCCCCCGCACTGCG
>JAJYZF010000184.1 GCA_021800165.1 Planctomycetota bacterium
GGCGATTAAGGTGCTCGGGACCCATCACCCGCTTAGCGCCAGACAGCAGAAGCTGTTGAGCGAACTTGAACGCAAGATCGCGGCGGAAAAAATGCGTGAGGTGCTGAAAAATATGAAAAACGGTCAGGCGATGTGAACCGGCTGGGCTGGGGCACGCAGAGGACTGCCAGCCGCGCCGCGGAGCGGGTGAATCACGACCATCGCAAATGCGAGCCGGTGGATGTGCTCCACCGGTGAACACCGCGATGAATGACTGCCAACCGCCGAGAAAAAGAACGAAGCCGATTGATCCGCAGGGGACGGGCGGCCGGGCCGCCAGAGAGGCGAAAGTTGAACAGAAGAAAGTTGAGCAAGCACGTTCATGCTGGCGCATGAGGTGAGTGGCTATTCCTACCGCGGAGATAAATAACATTCGCAGAGGAAATTGGGGGGGGCGTCTCGCACGCCGTTTGATTCCGCCCGCGCCGGCGCGTTATGATTCCGGCAAGACTTCCGCTCTGGGGCCGTGTTATGTTCGCAATAAATAAAGTTCTGTTGCCCGAATGCACCGGTGAAGAGTGCGGTGGCGGTAGCGACATCTGTACGGGCAGTCGCGTCCACCACCGCAATGCCGAAAACCGAGCACCGGTAACCCGCAACCATCGCGGCACCCCGAGCCCGCCCCAACTCCAGGTGTGGACCGACGCGACCGCGCCCTGGATGCTGGCCCACTTCATGGCGGCCACTGGGAACCCGGTGGTGGTCACGGGTGGATCGTTTCTGCGGGCGGTCGAGGGATCCTGGGAGCTCAAACAAGAGGAGTCACAGTACAAGGCGCAGTTACTGGAAAAGGCGAGGGCTGCCGCAGCGGCGCTGAGGCCGGGCCAGAGCACGACGGTAAGGCTCGACGTGAAGGACTTCACCTACACCATGCCGGGGGCGAAGCTGAACCCATTTGGTCGCTACCTCGGCTTCGGCGAAATACACGTGAACATCGATGGCAGCCTCAACGTCCGCAAGAGCGCATGCGGGGATGTCAAATACAACGGGGTGGTCTACTTCAACGGTTTCGACCGGTACCAGTGGGGAACGGCTATGCACTCCCCGAATGTTTTCAGCAGGTGGGGCGGCGATTTCATCAACTCGACCGGCACCCCCTTCAACTCCTATTGGGATTGGACGGAGCCCATTTATGGGGAACTGCAATGACACTTCCGTCACGCGCCGACTATCTCATGGGGGCAAAAGCACTCCTGTTCATCTGCGAGCTCCTGGTAGCGTTGCAGTCCGTGTTCGTTGCTGTTGATATTTCGCGGCACTGGCCCGACGGTTGGCGCGAGCTTGCTTACGGCATAATGTGGTTGGTGGCGACGTTCGCGATGCTCGCTGCGAGGACGCTGCCTCAAATCCGCGTCGGGCTCTACTGCGCTCTCGGCATGGCCTTTCCACGGGCCTTCCGTCTCTTTTGGGCGGTGGGCCACCTGCATGCCCACGCAGGAGGCAGCAGGTTTTACTCCGATATGGTACTGTTCAACCTCATCGGCGCAGCCTTCCTATGCCCACTGCTCCTCGGCGTGCTGCTGAGGTTGGCCTTGATGTTGTGTACGCTCGGCACGGGAACGCAGGTTGGCGGCGAGTGCCGGGGCTGCGGGTGCCAGACAGGCTCCCAAGGCGCGTGATGCGGAGGGAAATTCCAACGGCAGGCACCAGTGTTCGATGGGCACCGGAAGAGCTGGGCCTTGGCGAGATCCAACGGGCCCCACAAATGCCCGCCCCTACTACCGAACCCTGGGGACGGGTTCGGGCGGCCAAACGCCCGACGGAGCGCATCTGGCGAGGATTTTTGGGGCTTTAGATTCTGATCTGTCGATTGGATTTTCAGGAGCAGATCGATGGTGCGGCAATCATGCGGCAGCTTCCGCCCATCGCGCCCGCGCGTTATGATTTCATCGGTTATTACATCTTGAGGCCGTTTAATGGTCGCGATCAATAAAATTCTGTTGCTTGGATGCACCGGTGAAGAGTGCGGTGGCGATACCGGCACTCGTCCGGACAGTCGCGTCCGCCACCGCAATGCCGAAAACCGAGCGCCGGTAACCCGCAACCATTGCCTCACGCAGCCGCTGGTGAATAATCTGTATCAGGGGATGACGCTGGACGCGGTGACGGGGCTGTATTACGAGCGTAATCGCGATTATTCGCCGAGCCTCGGCCGATGGATGGAGCAGGACCCGGCCCAATATATTAACGGGGCCAACACGTATCAGTTTGTCAATTCCTCGCCGGTGGGGAATGTGGATGCGGAGGGGAAACACATCTCATTTGAGGGGACAGGGGTTGCCAGCCCTAGGGACATATCCTTGAGCGGCAGCGTGGTCATCAACGGGCCATTGGTCTATCCATCGCCGATAATCGAGTGGGTGGCTAACTACGAGCTCGACATGTCCTTCGACAACGTCAACGGGCACGTGATGGTTGGTAACGAGACCTCGAGCGTCCACACGCTCGTGCCCGGCGCGGTGCGAGCGGGCCTGGCCCCAACGGTGAACTACGTGGATGATGGGAAAGCGTTGCTCGTCACGTGGCACCCGGTTGTTTCGCACAGCGGCTCGGGGTTGGCAGGCGCGCTCGTGGGCGCCGCTGCCTTCGGGGCCGCCGGGGCGGCAGTCGGGCTAGCCGAAATCCCCATCCCGATCTTTGGGCCGGTGCTTGGCGGCGTCATTGGGGGGATCTTTGGGGGCTTCGTCGGGTACGAGACCACGGAGGCATTCTTTCCCGACTACCGCGCGGCGATTTACGCCAAATGCATCGTGAAGCCAATTGGAAACTGCGGCGTATCAATCCGGGAGATCGGGTCGGGGGGCCTAGTGGAATACCACTCTAGCATCAGCGGCATCTCGAGCACGGTTCATTTCGACAGGAGCAATCGATGAGGGGGGCGGATGGTGCGAGCACCAACACTCAACGGGCCTTCGGGGCTTGGACAATTCCGTTGAACTTGGCCACGCTGGCCTTTGCCATTGTCGTCGGCGTGTTACCGGTCTACCTGCCCCGGCCACCAAGTTGGGCATGGGTTCTCGTCAAAAAAAATGGGGGCGGCCACCGCTATTTCTACCCAGGCTATATGATCCCAAACGCCGCCGCGGCGAGTTATCGGGCCGTGACGCTCGGCGAGGCCTACCGCCAAGGGCTTGCACCCCCGCCCGGCGCTGATCTCGCGGTGAAGCTCCCTACCGGCGGCGAATACTTATTGCTTTCAAGTTTCGGTCCGGTCACCTGGCTTTGGACCTCGCGGTACATGATTTGCTGGGCCGCCACGCGGGGCAACCAATGGCTACGCACACCCGACGGCGTCCAATTGGCCGACGGGATGAGCGGGCGCATTATCCCGCACCCGAGGCACCCAGTCCTCAATTGGCTCAAGTGGTTTTACGGCTTGGTGAAGCCGACGTTAGCTCTTGAGTTAACGATTTTGGGCCTGAGCATGGTGTGCTTCGTCGCATTGACTTGCGCCTTGGTGTTCGCCGCCGAACGCAGCCGCCGCGCCAACCTGTGGTTCCGCTTGGGCGCCGTAGGGATGGTAGCTGTGTGGTACGCAGTCTCGTGGGCATTCCCGGCGACGAGCACGTTTTTCGCGGCGGTGAGCTTTATTTGGTGGCCCGCCGTCATTCTACTGGCTCTTACGCCGCTGATGACACGGGTACTGACCACGTGGCGGCGAAAGAGGGAGCTTGGCCGGAGGTTGTCGAGGCTGTTGGAAGACCACGGAAGCACCTCCGCCTGAGCCGGATATGGCTCCACGCGGGGTGGTCGAAAAATCTGCCAACGATTCCATCTTGGGGCCGCGTTATGGTCGCAGTTAATGAAACATCATTAGGGGAGCGCGAAGCCGGAGCGAGCGGCATCGCTGGCTGCCTCCTCGGCGCCTCCGGCAGCATCGGCTCCGGCGGGGATCAGTATGTCGGCCTCGACCGCTTCGGCCGCGTCGTCGATCAGAACTGGGTCAATGCCGCAGGCACCACCGTCGATGGTTACACCTACAGCTATGATGGCGACTCAAATGTCACCGCCAGAAACAACACCCTCGATTCCGCCTACAGTCAGGGTTTCACTTATGATCCGCTCAATCGACTCACCGCCGCCACGCAGGGA
Source organism: Planctomycetota bacterium (assembly GCA_021800165.1). GTDB lineage: Bacteria > Planctomycetota > Phycisphaerae > WQYP01 > WQYP01 > JABEVA01. The sequence continues at coordinate 4,132 of JAJYZF010000184.1, forward strand.
GGCAGCGCGTACCAGTCGTGGAATCTCGACA
>JAJYZF010000185.1 GCA_021800165.1 Planctomycetota bacterium
TCCGGGGACGGCTGGGCCGGCTCGATTTGAAATTCGAGCAGCGCCTCTCCAGGCAATTTCATCTCGGCTCGAAGCTGTAAGCGCCTTGGCGGATCAAAGCCGGTCACCCGCCAGAAATCCAGGGCATCGCCATACGCCAGATGCAACGGATCACGCCGTGCCCGCCGCAGCCCCGGCCCTCCCACGCACCAGTCCAGCCAGCCCCGGATGCGCCAGAGCCAGTTGCCGGAATAATAGCCATGGCCCCCGCCGAGCTTACAAACCGCCTGAAAGACGATTTGCGGAGCGGCCTGTACCGGCACGCAGCGCCTGTCGATAAAAACTTTTCCACCGGCCCAATCCGGATCACCCGGTATCACGCCGGCGTCGCTCCAGGCGGTCTCAACTTCGCCCGCCCGGGATTTTCCCGCCGCCCGTTCAATGGCCTGCCCTGCCGAGAGCAATGGGCCAGGCATCAGTTCCGCGGCCCGGTTGTCGCGGCAGACCACACGATTTTTCAGGCCATCCGCCAGCGGCCGAGCTACGCGATAACTCAACGGTGTCACCAGATGAATCCACAGTGAACTTAGCCGGGGCGTGAGCAGCGGAACGGGAACAATAATCCTCGGCCGCAGACCCAGCGTGCGGGCCATGAGTTGGATAAGTTCCCGGTAGGTAAGAATATCCGGCCCGCCAATATCCAGGGTTATCCCGGCGGTTTGCGCTACGTTGGCGCATTGCACCAGGTAGCGCAGCACATCACGGATGGCGATGGGCTGGCACTCCGTAGTGACCCAGCGCGGCGTAATCATCACCGGCAGACGTTCGGAAAGATAGCGCAGGATTTCATAAGATGCTGAACCGGAACCGATGATCATTGCCGCACGCAGCACCGTCACCGATACTCCAGTGCTCATCAGGCAGGCCTCGACCTCGCGGCGGGATGAAAGGTGTTCGCTTAAGGCCTCGCCCATTTCACCCAGGCCGCCGAGATAAATAATCCGGTTCACTCCCGCCAGCTTGGCCGCCCGGGCAAACGCCAACGCCAGATCACGATCATGGCGGGCATAATCGCGTCCGACCGCGGCCATGGAATGAATCAAATAATAGGCTACCTCACAGCCACGCATGGCCTGGGCCAGATCATCGACGTGTTGGATATCGCACTCGACTCTCTCCACCCGCGCATCGCTGGTCCAGCTTCGTGACGAGAGCTTTTTGTTCGAACGGGCCAAACAGCGAACCCGCCAGCCCGCCTCCAAAAGGCGGGGACCAAGGCGACCGCCTACGTAACCCGTGGCCCCGGTCAGAAATGCACAACGAAAGGATTCCGGCATAAATCCACCTGATAGCTGACGGTGCGGCCCCCAAGGCTCGACCACTGATCATAGCAGATGTCGGCTGGGCGGGCCGAATCGGGATTTATGAACTTGGGTAGGTCAGTCGGGGGACTTGCCCTTTTTTCCGACGGACTTTTGCAAACGCGGTCAACTGGTGAAGCGGTGCGGATTTTTCGGTCATGATATGCCGAACGGGAATCCCTGCGGCTAACGCGGCGTCGGCAATCATGCGCCGATGGCACCGCCACCAGACCGCCTCGCTGCACATCACACAAGCACGGTGCTTCCGGCGGTGACGGTTGAGTTCCCGCAGGCCCTGCGCAAAGGCTTCGGTTTGCATGTAATCGGCGTAACCGCGAAAACTCTCGTTATGCCAGCCGGTATTCAGAGAATTCTTTGGGGAGTGCCGCAAACCGCCCAATGCCGCCAGATGCGTATAGGCAATTCCGGACCGGGGCAACGCTTTTGCCATGCGCGGCTTTTCAAACCACGGAAATGTCCGTGACCGTGGAACGCTGCGTACATCCACCACTTCCCGAATTTTCCACGCCTTGAGCAAGGCGATAAATTCCAGCCACCCTCGGGTGGAATGACCGATTGTAAATAAGAGGCGCTGGCTCATGACGATATTGTAGCTTCCGGATGGGCTTGTCGGCATTGAAATACGGACCACCGGCTGGCCCGGCATCATGGTGACTCCGTTGCGGTTTGGTTGATCGGCGCGGCTGTGGGAATCACCAAGGCCCGTTTTAAAATCTTGCCGGTAGGTGAACGCGGCATGTCGTCAACAAAATAAACATCGCGTGGGGTTTTATACGGGGCCAGCCGGGAGCGCACAAACACCCGGATATCCTGGGCTGTGGGCGGCTGCGCCAAGCCCGGCTCCAATTGCACAAAGGCCACCGGCACCTCGCCACGCTGCGGGTCCTTCGCCGCAATCACCGCCACCAGCAGCACGGCGGGGTGTTTGCGGATGACTTCTTCAATTTCGCCGGGGGCAATTTTTTCGCCGGCCATGATAATCATTTCCTTTTTCCGGCCGGTAATGGCCAGAAAGCCTTCCTCATCAATACGGGCGATGTCGCCGGTTTTAAACCATCCATCTGGCGTAAGCACGGCCGCGGTAGCTTCGGGATCATGGTAATAACCGCGCATCACATTGGGACCTTTAACCCACAGTTCGCCATCCTGATTGGCCGGCAGATCCACGCCGTTGTCGCTCACAATGCGCAGTTGCTGATGGGGAATCGGACGACCCACGTAGCCGGGCTTGCAGGCCCACGGCGTGGACAAGCTGACAATGGGTGACGTTTCCGTTAAACCAAAACCCTCCAGCAGGGGAATACCGAACTGATCGCGGAATTTTTGCACCAGCGCCAGGGGCAGCGGTTCGCCGCCGCTGATCGCATACCGCACGCTGGCGAGGCTTTCGCGGCTGGCACTTTTGCAGTTGGCCAGCAGGGCATACATGGTGGGCACGGCGATGAGCACTTCCACGTGATGTTTTTTGATCGCTTCCAGCACCGCCGCCGGGTTGAAACGGGCCTGATAAACCACCTTGCAGCCCAGGCTCAACGGTACCAGAAAGCAGGCCATCAACCCCAGGGTGTGAAACATCGGCAACACGCCCAAAAAGGTCATCTGATCATTAAAACGGGCGTGTTCAATGGCATCGGCGGCATTGGAATCCAGATTGGCATTGGTCAGCATCACTCCCTTTGGAACGGCACTGGTACCGCTGGTGTATAAGATCGTGGCCACGTCGTCCGGGCGGCGCTCCGGCAAACGCCGCTGCCACACCCGGGCCTTCACCCGTGGCCACAGCGCCTTGAAAGCCATCTGTTCCATAAAAAGCACCCGCACCCCGGCCCGCTCCAGCCCCTGGGCCAGTTCCTTGAAGTAGCCAATGGTGACCACGTATTTTAAATCCGCCGCGCGGGCAATGAGCAAGAGTTCATCGACCTTGAGCAGATAATTCAGCGGCACCACCGTGCGCCCGGTCCAGCGGGCACCCAGAAAAGCCACGGCAAAACCCGCCGATTGAGGAATAAGCAGGCCCACCCGATCCGTGCCGGGCATGGCGCGGTCCACAAACCCGGCCATCATCTGGGAGGCCAGTATCAGGTGGCCAAACGAAACGCTCCGCTGATCGTCCACGATGGCGATCTCATCGGGCCGCCGGCGGGCCTGGTGAACGATTTTTTCCAGCAACATAGCGGCTCCATGGTAAGGAGAAACCTATTCCCCGCCGGCAACTTTACCGCTGCCAGGGGCACCGGACAACCACAGGCACCACCACCGGGAGGGGTGTGGGGCAATCATTCTTGGGTATTTTTAGAACTGGCCTGAATAAGCGGCATTGGACTTCCGACGAGATATCTACTGCCCGGGGAAACGGCTGCAGGGGTCAGTCCCGATAAGCGACGCAGGTCGCGCCGAAATTTCACCATCCATACGTCAAACAGGCAGCAGGTTTGGTACGCTCCGCGGCGCAGGTTATTATTTTTTTGCTTAACTTATCCAAGGCCAGGGTGCCGCAGGGGAGCGTATTGCCGCAGCGCGACTTCCCAATCTCCTGTTGAGTTAGTCGCAGAAAATCGGGATTCTGTGGGGTGTTTTGTTTGGGCCTCCAAAGCCGGAGCCTCGCTGTAGTGTTAGTACTACAGCGCGATATTATCCACTTTCGCAGCGACGCAGGGACCTAAGGGTCAAGCCGCAGTGGTGCAGGGCACGAATGGTGTCTTTGCGATGGCTGCGGCGCGAGCGCTCATTGCGGCTCTGGTAGTACCGGATTTTATTGGAGGCTTGTTGTAAAAGCCTCTGACGCTGCGGCT
>JAJYZF010000070.1 GCA_021800165.1 Planctomycetota bacterium
CTGGTCCGGTGGCAACAACAACCAAGGCCAAAACCAGGGCGGCTGCTCCGGTGGCGACAACAACCAAGGCCAAAACCAGGGCGGTTGCTCCGGTGGCAACAACAACCAAGGTCAAAACCAAGGCGGCTGCTCCGGTAACAACAACAACCAAGGCCAAAACCAGGGCGGCTGGTCGGGCTATGGGAACAACTGACGCTCGGACCGTGGCCGCAATCCGCATAGTTGTGGCCCACCATCCCGAAGCACTGCTTCCTGGCCTGCCCGGGACGCGGACCCTCCACGCGGCACAGGCCGCTAATATCCAGTCACAGAGGCTTTGAATTCCCAAGAGTCTATGTTGGGTTTCCTCAAAGGTTTGCCGCCAGCGCGGTATTCCAGTCATTACATCAAGGCTGGTGAGACGGCCTGACTTGCCTTTTTTACGGCCCCCGCCACCGCACTCCAGACACTAGCCGTCCGGAAGCCGCCCACGGGTCTGATACTTCAAGCCCGCCGAACTATTTTTTTTAGCCGACGTAAGTAAGTTTTCCATCCTTACTGGTATACCCCAGACCGAAAGGTGACACTTCTATTTCGGCTAAGGGGTGACAATTCCACTGAGGCACAACACAGCATCCACAGGCCCTCTGGCTGAACAAACGTTTTTATTGTAAACTCCACCGCTGTGTCATCGGGATTCCGGATGGTCCTGCTGGGCGTGGTGCGGCGTATCTGGATGTGCGCATGAAATGTTTGCGTCTTCAAGGTTCCTTGCTGTTGCTGGTGCTGGCGTCATTGGCACGGCCTGCTTCAGCAGTCACCCAAGCCCCGCCGACGCATACCGCATCCCCGGCGAAGCGTCACCACCCCACCATGCAGGAATTGGAACAACAAATTGCCGCTTTGCGACGCGAAGTGCAAACCATCAAGGCCCGTGAAAACCATTCGTGGATGAGCCGGCAGCGCGAGGCGCAGATTAAACGTATCGTGGCGAGCGTGCTTAAGTCCTCCGCCCGGCACGCCCAAGAGATCAGAGTGGAAGTAACCGCCGGCTACAACCGTGGCTTTTTCGTGCGTTCACCGGAAAATAATTTCCGCCTGAACGTCCGCGGGTATATTCAGGTCGGCTATATTTTTGGCTACAGCACGGTGGGCAATGCCCAGAATATCAACGCGCTGGGCCAGCCCGCGGGGCCGCCGGTGGTGGGTGACGCCAGCGAGTTCAATATGAGGCGAGCCCGGCTGATCTTTTCAGGTCATGCCTTCAGCCCGCGTTTCATTTATGAAGTCTCCGGTGATTTTGCCGGCTCGACCAATACCAACGGTTATCTGCAGATGAAAACAACCTATGCGGGTTACCGGCTGATGAAAGGCGTGCTGCTGCGGGTGGGCGTGCTGCGCGTGCCGTTTACGTATCTAAGCGACTACCCGGTCACCGGCGACGATTTTGGTTCCTTTCCGTTGCTTTCCACGCCGTTTAATGCGGAGCGTTCGCTGGGGCTTGATGTTTCCGGTAAGTTTTTCGCGGATCATCTCACCTACGACGTTCAAGTCAATAACGGGTCAAAAGCCAGTAATGTGGGCACCGCCATTGATAACCGCCTGGGGTATTATTTGCGCGTACAATATTCCGGCGGAGGAAGGGTGGCGCGATTCAAAAATGAAGGGGCTATACACCCGCGTCACCATCTGGCCTGGATGATCGGTGCCGGACTGGGGTATGAATCGCAAAATTCCACCACCGGGGCATTTCCATCTCCGCAGACATCCTTATCCCTGGTGGGTCTGTCCACCCCCGATGGCGCAGGGTTTTATCCGAAGTTTTCAGCCAACGGCTCGTTGTATCGGGCCACCGGCGATGCCCATCTCAAATTTGAGGGTATCGATGCCAGCGCCACCATTTTTTTTCAGCAGTATAACGATCGTCCTCCGGCGGGTTCGTCCACGGATAACTTTGTGGCCGCTTTTGGACGACGCAGCCTCTTTGAAATGGCGTATTATGGTGAGCTGGGTTATTTCCTGGTGCCGGGCAAATGGCAAATCGTCAGCCGGGCCGGCGAATTGTTTACCGAAAGTGGCGACAAGCAGATGTTTGAATACGGCCTGGGGTTAAACTGGTACATTTATGGACGGGCGGCCAGGCTTCAGACCGCCATGATCTACATACCCAATGCGGCGGCTCTTTCCAGCAGCAGCACCAACGTGGTACTCAACGCCCAGAATCTGATTTCCATGATCCAATTTCAATTGAGATTTTGAACTCCTGGAAAGCTCCCTGCAGGAAGGGCAGCTACGCGGTGGCGCAGCGCATCAGACGGCAGGAGGGCGATGTGAACTGTGGGCCGCATTTTTTGCGGTGATTTCCCATTGCAAAGGCTGCCCGGCGATCCAGCGGCGAAGTTCATCCACCATATAGCGGCCCATACGGCGACATTCGCCGTCGATTGAGCCGGCGATATGGGGCGTAAGAATCACGTTGGGCAGGGTATAAAGCGGCGAACCCGCCACCGGCGGCTCAGGATGGGTAACATCCAGAAAAAATTGAATATCGGGTCGATCTTTGGCCACGGCCAGAAGATCCGCCTCATCCACCACCGCTCCCCGTGCGGTGTTGATGAAGGTGGATCCGGACTTCATAGCCGCCAGATGTTCCCGGGTTATCATGTTTTCGGTTTCGGGAAGCCAGGGGGTATGCAGCGTAACCACATCGCTTTGAGCGAATAGCTCAGGCAGTGACACCTGTCGCACCCCCAACTCTGCCGCCTCCGCGGGCGAAAGAAAAGGATCATAAACGATTTGCCGCATATCAAAAGCCTTCAGCAGGCGGCACAAGTGTCGGGCGATAACTCCCATGGAAATAATACCCACCGTGGTGTCATAACATCCGGGTATGCTTTTGCGGCTTGGATAGGCCCCCGCTCTTTTAATATCCAGCATCAGCGGCCACACCTGCTTGAGGCCAAAAATGATCGCGGCGAGGGTGAATTCCGCCACAGGTTGGCCATTGGCGGCGTAGGCGCTGGTGAAACGAATGCCGGCATTCCAAGCTGCGGGTGTGGCGGTGCCTTGCAGCGAGCCGGAACCGTAGAAAACGACTTTCAGCTTCGGTGCCGCGGCCAGAAACGCCGCATCAATACGTGGCCCACCCCATCCGGAAAAAAGCACTTCCACCGGAGCCAGCAAGGACGTATCTTTTTGCCACACCTCTGGACCATAGGGCCGGGGGGCAATGTCCGCCAACGATTGTATTTCCCGGCAAAGGGTTTCTCCGTAAATGAGGTCGAAGTTTGCTCTTGGCAGGGCAAAAAGGCCGTGTGGTCGATGCATAGATTATTTTCTTACACAATAGCTCGCGTTCCAGCAACAGTGGGGCACCGCAAGCAAGCGCCGGTATTATTTCTGGCTGGCCAACACCTCATCCTTGACGTGGTTGGGCACCTGGGCATAGCTGTGCGGCTCCATGGTGTAATTGGCCCGGCCCTGCGTGAGCGAGCGCAGGATGGTGGAATAACCGAACATGCTGGCCAGCGGCACAGTGGCATCAATAATTTGCGTATTGCCGCGGGTTTCGGTGTTTTCGATCATGGCCCGGCGACTGGAAATATCGCCCTGCACCGGTCCGGCGAATTCCACCGGCGTGGTCACCTGCAGTTTCATGATCGGTTCCAGCAACACCGGCCCGGCCTTTTTGATAGCCGACTGCATGGCCAGAATCCCCGCCTGTTCAAACGCAATCTGCGATGAATCGACATCATGGTAGCTGCCGTCGAAGAGGGATACTTTCACATTCAATACCGGAAAGCCTCCCAGCACGCCCGACTTGGCCGCTTGCCGACAGCCGTACTCCACGGACGGAATATATTCCTTGGGAATGGCCCCACCCTTGATCTCATTTTCAAAGAGAATGGTATCTTCCGAATCGTCGTCCTCCACCGGCTGGTACGGTTCAATACGTATCCAACAGTCGCCGTACTGGCCCCGTCCGCCGGATTGCTTGACGTGCTTGCCCTGGGCTTCGGCTTTTTTGGTGATGGTTTCTTTGTAGGCGACCTTGGGCTTGCCCACCAGCACATCCACCTTCAGATCGCGGCGGAGTTTATTGGCGATGATTTCCAGATGCAATTCACCCATGCCATGGATGATGGTCTGGCCGGTTTCGGCGTCGAAATTGCTGCGGAAGGTGGGGTCTTCGCGGCGCAGCGTGGTCAGTGCTTCGCCAAGCTTGTTTTTGTCATTGGCACTCTTGGGTTCAATGGACATGCTGATGACCGGCTCGGGAAACTCCATTTTTTCAAGTACCACCGGATGGTCCGGATCGCAGACGGTATCGCCGGTTAGCCCGTACTTGAAACCCACCACGCCGACGATGTCGCCGGCCTCGGCGAATTCGCGGGGCAGCCGGTCGGCGGCGTGCATTTCCCAAATTCGGCTGGCGATTTCCTTTTTATCGCGGGTGGAATTGATAATGCGCGCTCCGGATTGCAAACGTCCGGAATACACCCGCAGATAGGTCAAATCGCCATGCTGATCGGACACAATTTTAAACACGATGCCGCAGAAAGGCTCGCTGTTGTTGATTTTGCGGACAATTTCCTTGTTTTTATCGCGTGGATCATGTCCGACAATCGGCGGTTTATCCAGAGGGCTGGGCAGGTAATAGACCACCGCGTTGAGCAACAACTGCACTCCCTTGTACTTCAGGGCCGAACCGCACAACACCGGATTGATCATCAGCGAAATAGTCCCCTTGCGCAAAGCAGCTTTGATTTCTTCATTGCTCACCGGCTGGTCGCTGAGGTATTTTTCCATCATCTGCTCATCGCACTCCGAAGCCTTTTCAATCATGTAGGCCCGGGCCTGATCGGCGGCGGCTTTGTGGTCGTCGGGAATAGGAATCTCACCCCATTGGAGGCCCTTGGACTCTTCGTCCCACTGATAGGCCTTCATGGTAAGCAGATCGATGACCCCGGCAAACGTTTCCGCCGCACCAATGGGGATCTGAATCGGAACGGGGTTGGCCCCCAGGCGGTCGCGGATGGTGCCCACGCAGAAATTAAAGTCCGCCCCGATTTTGTCCATTTTATTGATGAAACAAAGCCGCGGAACATGGTATTTGCTGGCCTGTCGCCACACTGTCTCCGACTGGGCCTCTACACCTTCGCGGCCGTCAAACACCGCCACCGCGCCATCCAGCACGCGCAAAGACCGTTCCACTTCAACGGTGAAATCCACGTGTCCCGGGGTATCTATCAGGTTGATGATGTATTCCTCATTGGCCGGATTGCCATCCAGATGCCACGGGCAGGTCGTGGCCGCGGAGGTAATGGTGATGCCGCGTTCCTGTTCCTCCGGCAGGTGGTCCATCACGGCCGTACCTTCGTGCACTTCGCCGACCTTATGGGTTTTGCCGGTGTAATACAAAATGCGTTCAGAGACGGTCGTTTTGCCCGCATCAATATGCGCGGCGATGCCGATATTGCGGAATTTTTTTAAGTCGCGATCCATGAAGATTAACCTCTTAACAAAAACAAACTATCTATCACTTCAATCCATTCCCTAGGGCCTTTACGCCGATAAACACGATGCCCGCCAGAAGCGTCCAGCAAACCGGTTTCCACCGATGGGCGTTTCTCGCGGGCACAGGTTCAGGCGTCCACACCTCGCCGCACCGCGTGCCGATCTCTCAACCCATGCCCGGGTCAATCATCGGCCTCGGCATGGGCTTAGGGAATATCTACCAGCAGCTTCACCTTTGCAAATCCCTTTCTTTCAACAGGGGCTTCCCGGCTTCAGCGCGTTTGGCTCTCTACGATCCGACGGTCCCGGCAGGCCGGGATTTTCTCGCACGATCGCGAACACCATCATTTATTCTACCGCATCCCATGACCAATATGCAACCTTTTGGCAATGGCCAGGGTTCCGGGGCAACCTTGCAACCTTGAAGCAGTCGGCGGTTTTTGGCCGAAACTCGGCCCCTGTGCTATACTGGCTTGGTTATTGTTTGGCGCTTGAACACCACGGATGCACGACTCATGATATCCAGCCGCAGGCGGTTTAAGGAATTCCGCCAAAAACTAAAACAGGGCTTGCTCAAGGGCGACCGCCTGATCGACCCGGAGTCAAAACGCGATCCACCCCCGGATATCGGCGGACGGCACAGCGCCTTTTCCGGCGAAAAACATACCTTCAAGTTCACGAAAGGCCGACTGCTAAGTGAATACCGCTTGATGCTGCGCGGTTATTACGCCTCTGTGGCGGTTTTGATCGGCGTGGTGCTCATTACCTCCTTGGCGGCCATGGTCCCCCCCTATATTCTCAAATTGCTCATTGACGATGTATTCCGGGGGCGTCCGCTGCCGCTGGCAGTCATGCTGCGACACTATTCCTTTGGCCGATGGTTGGGCCAATCGCCCATTCACGGGCTACTCTTTTTAACCCTGGTGTTGATTGCCGCCGAGTTGCTGTCCATCGCCGCATCCTGGGCCCGCATGTTGTCCACCCAAAGGCTGAATTTTCGGCTTTCGGCTACGCTGCGGCAAAGACTGCACAACCATTTAGCCACTTTGCCCCTGGCCCAACTCGCGGATTACCGCACCGGCGGCATCATCAGCCGTATTATGAGCGATACGGACCAAGTGGTGGGCGGAGTGCAAAATGCCATTATCAACCCCACCTCCTCGACTTTCCGCGTGCTGTGTATTCTGGCGATTCTGATTGCCACGGACTGGAAGTTATTTCTGGTGACATTGGCGTTTATTCCACCCGTGATTGCCATTCACTTCTGGCTTTTCCGACGGCTGCGCCCGATGTGGCGCAATATTCAGGATGATCGCAGCGTGCTTGCCGCCCGGGTCAGCGACATGTTCGCCGGCATACGCGTCGTACGCAGCTTTCGCCGGGAACGCAGCGAACACAAGGAATTCGCAGCCCACCAGAACACCATGGTGCGCAAGCAGTATTACACCTCCGTGCTGGGCCGTCTGCTGGCCACCGGATGGTCGGTTTTTGTGCCGGCTATCGGCATCGTCATCATCTGGTACGGTGGGCAACTGGTGCTCAAACATCAACTCTCCATCGGATCCCTGGTGATGTTCGAAACGTATTCGCTGATGCTCTTGGGACCGATTACCCAGATGATTGAGTCGCTCCAGAATCTCCAGCAGAACATGGGTGCCCTGGACCGCGTGTGTGACGTGCTTTCCCAACGGCCGGACATGCCCGATTCCCCCAACGCCCGACCCGTCCACCGCTGCCGCGGAGAATTGGAATTGCGGCAGGTGAGCTTCGGATATACGGCCGGGCAAACGATTCTTCATGACATTAACCTGCACATACCCGCCAAAAGCACTGTGGCGATTGTGGGGCCATCCGGGTCGGGCAAGACCACTCTGGTGAATCTGGTGGCCCGCTTTTTTGATGTGCTCGGTGGAGCCATTTTGCTTGATGGGGTGGATATCCGCGATATTCGCCGCCAGGACTACCGGCGCCTTTTTTCCATGGTCTTGCAGGATATTTATCTTTTTGACGGCAATGTGATGGAAAATATCGCCTTTGGCCGCAAACATGCTACACCGGAGGAAATTATAGACGCGGCCAAAAAAGCCAATGCCCATGATTTTATTATGCATCTGGAAAAGGGGTATCAGACGCAAATCGGCGAACGCGGAGCCAAGCTATCCGGAGGTGAAAAGCAGCGTCTTTCCATTGCCCGAGCCATTTTGGCCAATCCCCAAATCCTGATTTTGGATGAAGCCACCAGCCAGCTTGATACCCGCAGCGAACGGCTGATCCAGCATTCTCTGGAAAACCTCATGGCCAGCCGCACCACTTTGGTGATCGCCCATCGGTTAAGCACCATCATGAATGCCGATTCCATCGCGGTGCTTTCCGCCGGAAAGATTATTGAACAGGGAACGCATCAGGAACTTCTGGATCAGCGAGGAATGTATCACCTGATGTTTACCCAGCAGTTTCAGCAGCACCGCGATCCGGCTCTGGAACGCATCGAATGGGAAACCCTTGAAAAAAAATAGCTACCGCATTGTCGCAGTGTGCAGGCCGCTGCCGGAGTACGCACGCAAATGTCCACCACCACGAAATCCGCCGCCGTTTCCGCCAGGTTATGGCTGGTCCGCCATGGTCAAACGGATTGGAATGTCCAGCACCGTATTCAGGGCCACACACCCACGACGCTCAATGAGGCCGGTATTCACCAGGCTCATTTGCTGGCCGGCTTTTTCGCACGGCGGCGCTTTGCGGCTATCTGGGCGAGCGATTTACCGCGGGCGGCCCAGACGGCTGAAATCATCGCACAAAAGCTCGCGCTGGCGGTCCACACGACCGCGGAATTGCGCGAACGGGAGTTGGGCGAATTTGAGGGCAAGACCTGGGATGAAATTCGACAGATGCGCGGTATCGAACCAGGATCGCCATTGGCCAATGGAGATCTTTCTGATTGGACCGGTATACCAGGCGTGGAAACGGATACGGCGCTGTGGCATCGGATCCGCCGGGTGCTGGTGAAGATCTCCGCCGATCAGCCCGGCGAGGACGTGCTGGTGGTTACGCATGGCGGTGTGGTCAAACACAGCATGTGGCATGTGCTGGGGCTGCCGCCAGGTGCGCCGCGGCGATTTCCGCTGGCCAATGGCATCACCGTGATTTTGCAGCAGCGAGGCCAGAGTTTTTACATGTTAAGCCTGCTGGACATCGCCATTTTGGACGGCCATGCCAGCGCCTTGGACACCGCCAGCGCATCTGGAATACCCTCTGCATAGTGCTCGGCCTACCGGGCTACTGACCGGAGAACGCTGCGGCGCAAGGCGATACCGCCAGCCTAAGGCTCTAGCAACCCGGTTGGAGGTGGAGAGGTGATCGGATTTATCGCGCCGAAAACCGTTCAATTCAGTTCCCATCTTTCATCAACTCCAGCACAATGCTTGGTGCAACAATCGGGCCAGGTTGGCGCGAACCCCGGCCTTAGTATGACGCCGCCACATCCATTTGCCGCAGGCGGTTGGCTCGGATCTGGGTCACATGGCCATCAAAATAAAGCGCATTGGCACTGGGCGTGCCGATGACATTGCTGATATGTCGATAACGCAGTCCCGAATCGCCTGGACCGAGCACCGCCATCCCATCTTTATTGCCCAAGCCACCAGGCCCGCCCACAGGAATAATCCGGGTCGGCTCGAAGGAATCGTCAAGCCGGCCATAACGCAGCCAGTCAAAGGCGGGGCTGGAGCTGCCTTGGGCATTTTGATTGGCGTCGCCGACCGCAATGACTCCGGCGGGCCGGGGAATATCCCGTAACTGATCCAGCATTTCTCCGGAGTGGGCGGTGGCCCCATTTGGCCGATCCGGCACCATCCAAAAGCCGTTGGGGTTGCAAGCGTAGGTGGTGGCAAACGGGTTGGTAACAGGCTTGGTCGCCGACGGACACCGGAACCAAAGGCCAAACTCGCGGGCGATGGATCGTTGCTCTCGTGCCGACGCCATCGCGGGTGGAATTGGACGCAGGCCCAGATTCGATTCAATCAAGGCATCGGCATAAGTGTAGCGGCCGCTGTTACCGGTCCGGGTACTGTGCAACTGCATGCTGGAGGGCGGGATAAAATCATGGTTGGTTTGGGTATAGGCTTGGAGCATCCGGCCCACATGGAGGAGATTTTCCGAGCAGATCAAACTATGCGCCGCTTGCCGGGATCGAAGCACCCCCGCCACCGTCAGCAAAAATAAAGCCATGATGGCGGATAGCGCCACCAGGGCTTCGACGATCATTTGCCGACTTGTTCTCATGCTCCACCGACCGATATTGGATTTGCCAACTGCGCCACCGGGAAACTGTCCCGGGGATTTCGCTCCAACAATCTCAAAACACCTTGCTCGTGGCGAAATGCTTTGCACCACACTCCTTTGTTCATCGGCGAATGGAGCAATTTTAAGCAGGGATAAAAAAACATGAAAATGGACGCTCAACCACCCGCAAGGTCCATTCCCTCCACCCATGGCTTGGTTATTATCACACCATTTCTGACAGATAATAGGCCGCTTGCGACGCACTCAACACCGACACGTCCAGCGTGATATCCGCCGCCGCCGCATACAGCGGATTTCGAACTTCCAGGAGCCGCCGAATTTCCTCCAACCCGCCGGATGCCGTTAAATTCGGACGTGCGTGGGTGCTGCCGGGATCCGCCGCAATACGCTGCCATAGCACTTCCGCCGGAGCGTTTAGCCACACCACCCTGCCATTTTCCTTCAGCCGCGACACATTATCCGGACGCAGCACCACCCCGCCGCCCGTGGCGATAACGTTATCACCCGGCGTGGCCAACGCCTGCACCGCCGCGCTTTCAAGATCGCGAAAGCCCGCTTCTCCAACGTCGGCAAAAATAGCCTGAATACTTTTCCCGGCCTGCCGGACCACCCATTCGTCGGTGTCGGCAAATGTCATGCCCAGGCGGGCCGCCAGCAATTTCCCAATGGCGCTTTTTCCGCTGCCTCTATAGCCGATCAGCACTATGTTCATGGTTTACTCTACCCATGGTCAGGGTTGGCGACCGTGGCTCCCGCGTCATCGCCGGACCAATAAAGTCGCCTCCCGATCGCCGATGCCTTGTCCACCGCCCGACTAGCATCACGGTACCCACCCGCGAACCTGGTGTCCATCGGTCCTGCATGGGATCACCACCACCCCAAAAACCGGAATCATGCGGCCATCAGAGAGCGGATGAATTCCACATCCGAGGCCGAGAGCGCGCGGCCATCGGCGTTAACATTGCAGCGGGCCTGGGCGGCGTTGCGGAACCCCGGAATGACACACGACACCCGCGGATGCGCCAGCACGTATTGCAGCGCCGCCGCCGCCAGATCTTCGATGCCAGCCCCAAAACGGGCCTTGAGTTTTTCAATTTTCCCGGTCAGACGTTCCAGCTCGGGTGCGGAAAAAGCCTTGGACCCGCGGCGATGATCGCCCGGCTCAAAGGTCGGCGGATGCTTGGAGTCATATTTGCCCAGCAGCCGAGCCTGGGCCAGCGGGCTAAAGGCCACAAAGGTAAGCTCAAATTTTTCCATCAGCTTCTGCAACGGCCCACCCGCCCGGATGAAATGATCATCCAGGGCATGGGCCCAGCTTTGCAGAACCTGCGGCTTAACCACCGGCACGGCCCGCTCAAAGTCGGCTTCCGAATAGGCGGACTGCCCCTTCAATCGCACCTTGCCCTGGCGAACCAGATCGTCCAGCGTAGCCGCCGCCGACTCCAGATACTCATGGTGTTCACCAAAAGAGCCATGATGCAGATAGTATAAATCAATGTAATCACGCCGCAGATTTATCAAACTCTGCTCGCACTGATGGCGGATGTGGGCGCTTTCATAAGCATGTTCAGCGGTCCCCGGAAAATGCCCCACTTTGGTGGCGATAACAAAATCCGTGGACCGCAGTCCCAGCCGCTTGAGCACCCGGGCCAACATGCGCTCCGCCCGGCCATTGCCGTACACGTCGGCATTATCAAAATGATTCACCCCGGCATCCACGGCCAGGCGAATGGCCTCGGTGATCTGATCTTCATTCACGTCGGCCCAACCGTTGGGACTGCCGTTGACCCAGTTAAGACCACCCATGGTCCAGCAGCCGAAACTGATTTCCGAAACCTTCACCGCGGTATTGCCCAGCGTTCGGTACTTCATACGTATAACTCCATGCAGTCGGGCCATCTTCTTAGGCCACCATCTATATACCTCGCTGCGCCACCGCGGTCAACCCGCACCGCCGTCGATGTGACCGGGAAAATTTCCGCAAAATCGCACCGCCCGGCCCCGCGCCACAATCCGCCAAAAACCCCATAAAACGGCCTTTTTCCGCACTATCTGGTTTTAATTTGACAGGCCCGGTGCCAGCCCTTATGTTGTTTTATCGTTGATGAAACGACGATGCTCAAAGCGGCACCGGGCGTAACGGGAATGGGGAGTAATCGGCGGTGCGGGCGGCGAGAATCGCGGATGAATGCCGGAATCAACGACGCCAAGGGCGCGGGTTCCGGTGAAAGTCCGATGATTTCAAAGTGCCCGCTTCAGGAGTTTGCGGGTGTGCGACAGAGAATGGATTCTTGGCTTCGATCTACGGATGCACGAACGGCAAGGCGTTCGGCGACCGGTTCGAATGTTTTGATCATGGCCGATCACTGACTTAGAGTTTTTGAATTCGGGTGTACCAGGGTTGTATCCGCAGGTGGCGGTGCAGGGAATTTTTGCGCCGTGCCTGAGGCCATCCGGTTTGCGAGGTGCCCTCCATGTCAACACTAGATTCCATCCAATACGCGCAGTCGGTGTGGAATGATGTTCTGGTTTATCTCCAGCAGATGCACTCGCCGCTGGTCCGGCAATGGTTTCATGAACTCGTGCCACAGGATATGACCGGCGGCTTGTTAACGGTGCGATGTTCGACCGCCATCCAGCAGCAATATGTGGCTGTCAAGTGCCGCGACATGTTCACCGAGGCCGTCCAGGCCGTCACCGGCAAACTGGTCAGCGTGAATTTCACCTGCGGAACCAGCACGGTGGCGGCGGTGAACCGTCTGGCGGATATTTACAGCAACGAGGTGATCTTATCGCCCGATTATTCCTTTGAAAATTTTGTCACCGGACCCACCAACCGCATGGCCCACGCCGCGTGTCAGGCCGTAGCGGAGCGCCCGGGAAAAACCTACAATCCCCTGTTTATTCATGGGGCGCCGGGCCTGGGCAAGACCCATCTGCTCCAGGCCACCTGCCAGGAAATACTGCGCCGGCAGGATGACACCCGTATCATTTATCTATCCTGCGACAGTTTCATCAATCACTTTATGGAATGTGTGCAATCCGGCGATATGCACCAGTTTCGCAACATTTATCGCAACCGGGTGGATGTGCTGGTCATTGATGATATACATTTTCTCGCAGGCCACGACCGCACCCAGGAGGAATTTTTCCATACTTTTAACACTCTGTATCAGCAGTCGCGGCAAATCATTCTCAGCAGCGACAGCCCCCCCAACGAAATTCCCGAACTGGAAGACCGGCTGATTTCCCGCTTTAACAGCGGCCTGGTGACCCGGGTCGAACGACCTTGTTTTGAAACCCGCTGCGCCATCGTCGCCAAAAAAGCCCGGCTCCGCGGCATCAATCTGCCGGAAAATGTGGTCCGGCATATCGCCTCACGCGTCGAAACTAATATCCGCGAACTCGAGGGCGCCATCACCAAAATCCAAGGCTACGCCATGCTGAACGGCGGCCGGTACGATCTGGAAACCGCCCGCCAGGCTTTGGAAGATATGGTTCCGCCTTCCGAACGCATGGTCTCCATCCAACAAATTATCGATCAGGTTACCGCATTTTATAATGTGCGGCTTTCCGATCTGCAAAGTAAAAAGCGGCATAAATCCATCACCCTGCCCCGACAAGTCTGCATGTATCTGGCCCGCCAACGCACACGCTATTCGCTGGAGGAAGTTGGAGGTTACTTCGGCGGACGCGACCATACCACGGTCATGCACGCAGTGGAAAAAATCGAGGAAGCCCGCCGCACCGACACCACCTTCGCCGATATGCTCAATCGCATTGAAATGTCGCTGCTGGCCGCGGCTGCCAAAAGCGCCTGATCGGGATCGTCAGGCTGGATGATCTTGTCATCCAGGCTATGGTCGCGCCGCCGCAGGCTCCGCCGTTGCCACCTCAAAAATCTGAATTCCCGGCGCGGTTTTAACTGCCAGCGGAATCAGGCCCAATGGAATCATGGCCTTGATGTTGTGCGGCGTGATCAGCGGATCGAAGCCATAAGTCCGCCGCAGACGATCTACTTCGTTCCAATCCACAATCAAATAATTCACTCCCTGCCGCCGCAACCACGCCACTGCTCCCGCCGGACCGCCGCGCTTGAATGCTCTGGCCAGCTTGTTGCGGTTAAATACCGTGTTGTAAATCACCCGACCGCGCACATAAAGTGGCGACGAATAACCTTCCAGATAAATAACATCCCGGTTGGTAAACAATGGCATCGCCGTGGAGGATTCAATCCAATCCTCCGGTAAGGACAACAATGCTCCTATCAGCGGCGGCCGGGATGGATTTTGCATTCCCGCAAAAAGCCCCGCCTCCGGTCCCAGCAGCAAACCGCAAAACAGCGCCTGGCCGGCCAGAATGATCCACACCAACCGGCGATACGCCGGCAATGCGTCCGCCGCCAACCCCATCAGCACAGCCATGGGCAAAATCGTCGGCAGGAAAAACCGGGCTTGCAGTTGGGTACACAGCAACCAGGACAGCACTTGCACCAGCAAAAATATCAACAGCATCACGGCGGGTCGGCCCCGCAAAATGGCCAGTAAAAGCGCCGGGATTAAGGCCAGCCACAACATGCCGATATGCCATGGCCACGCCCCACCGGTCCCGAACCGCGGCGGATGGTACAACAAGCCCGCCCATGCGGCAATACCCGGTGACCACTGCCGGTCAAGAATCGATTGATCCGCCAGAGCCGATACGTGTCCCAAAAACGTGGCACTCGCCGCCGGTGGGCGATGCCCGCGATCAAAGCGAACGGCCAGGGATTTGCTCCAGTGACCTCGCCCCAAGGTGCCGGAAAACACCGGAAAAATCGGATTCCCGAACTGCCGAGCCGTATGGGTAAAGACCATGCTGCGGGCCATCCACGGGCTGTAAACGGCCAGCGCCACCACAACAGCCACCGCCAGCGGCTGATATTTTTTGCGGACCGCCAGTACCGCGGCGGCCGGAACACAAATCATCACCCCGGCGGTCATTTTACAGCCCACCGCCAGCCCCAGCAGCAGGCCCAGTATAATCGCCGAATCGACGGATAAATCCGCCACCGTAAGCCCCAGGGCCAACGCTCCGTAGAGCAAAACTGCACCGTCGTTATAGGCCAGCGAGCCGACCACAATGGTCCATGGCACGGCCAACACCGCCACAAAAGCCAAAATGCGCCCCAGCCGCGACAACGGAATCGGGACCAGCCCAATGGCCACCGCCGCCAGAACGGTAATGCCGGCGTGCAATAGCTGGGCACCATAAATCAGCGGATAGAGATAGTCCGCTCCCAGCAGGGTCCGGGCCAGAGCAGCGATGAGCGTGTAGAGCATCTCGATATTCAAGGAAAGGTAGGAATAGATATTGCCCTCCACCGGGGCCGTGGAATTCGCCGCCGAAAACTGCCGGGCCAGTTGCAGATGATATTCCAATACGTCGTAGCCATACCCTTCCGTATGCCAAAGCGTGCCGGGCGGAAAGCTCGATGCCACCAGCAGGCAACCCAGGGGCAACGCCGCCAGCAGCATCGCCGCATCCGACCACCGCAAGGCCCGGGTGAACGGCCTTTTATCCATGCCTCGCAGAAAACCCGCTGCCGCCGGGTACCCCGCCGCCGTCAACACAATCAGCAGCAGGCCCGGCATGCCGTCCCTAAGCCCGTGCAATGACCCCAGCAATAACATGCCCAGAGAAATGGCCCCCAATCCCACGCCCGCGGAAATCACCATCCGCCAAACATCCGGCCAGATTGAATTGCGGATGGCGGTGGTCCGGGCCAACCGCGCGGTGCATAACAACCCAAACACCGTCGCCGGCAAAAGTATCATCACCGCCCAGATGGCATTAAAGGCCACCGCCATCACCACCAACAGCAGCGGTCCGGCAATGAAGCCCGCCACCAGCACCGTCAACAACGGCAGGGCCACCAACAGATGCCATACCCGAAATGGGCCGGTCACCGGAACTACCGGTGGAATGGTACTGCGATAATGCGGTCTTTGGGGCATAACAGATAGTGTCGGCGGAGCCGCCCCAACTGGCAAGCACAGCACACCACCGGCAGCGTTTGATAAGCCCGCAACCGGGGCAACCTTTCGTGTTTGGACAACTGCAAGTAATGCTTCAGGCCCATGATCACCATACGCTGCGTGCCAAGTGTCTTTTACCCGGCAAAGGCCAAGTCAATGCATGATAGCTCCTGTGGCTGGTCCACCCTTGGGGCCTTAAATAAGAAATACGGCGAAACATCGAACCTTGCGGCTGCCCGCACATGGCCCAATACTTAGGTTATTTTTGCCCGGTCCCTAAGTCCCGAGCGGCCACAAACGCCCCCACCGCCCGATCGATATCGGCGGCATCATGGGCGGCGGAAAGCTGCACCCGGATGCGCGCCTTGCCCATAGGTACCACCGGATAGCTGAAGGCCACTACGTAGACTCCCTGCTCCCACAGCCGCGCCGCCATCCGAACCGCCTGCCGCGCATCGCCAAACATCACCGGCACTATCGGGTGTTGGCCCGGCATAAGTGTAAAACCCGCTGTGGTCATCTTGGCGCGGAACCGCTCCGCATTGGCCCGCAGTTGCCGGCGCAAAGGTTCGGCGTCTTTCATCATCCGCAGCGCCGCCAACGAGGCCTCTACCACACACGGAATCGTGGAGTTGCTGAACAGATAAGGCCGCGAACGCTGCCGCAATAAATCAATCAGCGGCTTGGGGCCGCTGGTATATCCTCCACCGGCTCCCCCCACAGCTTTGCCCAAGGTGCCGGTAATAATGTCCACCCGACCCATCACACCAAAGTGTTCATGCGTCCCGCGCCCGTTGGCACCCATAAAACCCACCGCATGTGAATCATCCACCATCACCACGGCACCGTAACGATCCGCCAGATCACAGATCGCCGGTAAATCCGCCAGATGGCCATCCATGGAAAAAACCCCATCGGTGGCGATGAGGCGAAATCGTGATCCGTCGGCCACCGCCTGGCAGAGTTGCTTTTCCAGATCAGCCATGTCGTTGTGGCGAAAGCGATAACGGTGGGCCTTGCAAAGACGGATGCCGTCGATAATGGAAGCATGATTGAGTTCGTCGCTGATGACCGCATCCGGGGCTTCCAGAATGGTTTCAAATAAACCGCCGTTGGCATCAAAGCAGGACGAATACAAAATGGTATCCTGCGTGCCCAGAAAATCGGTCAGGGCGTTTTCCAGTTCGCGGTGAAGGTCTTGCGTGCCGCAGATAAACCGGACGGAGGCCATGCCGTAGCCGCGCTCATGCAGGGCCTTGGTCGCCGCGGCCACAATCTCCGGATGATTGGCCAGCCCGAGATAATTGTTAGCGCAAAAATTAAGCATGGGCGCGGAATCCCGCACGCGGATCCGGGGGCCTTGCGGGGAAATGAGTATACGTTCCTGTTTTTCCAGGCCCTGCTCACGAATTTCCCGCAGTTGCAGTTCCAAATGTCGGGCTATGGCGTCGAACATAGTTGTTATACTCCCGGCGGCATCAGCCATCGGCCCAGTTGAGAATCACCTTGCCGCTGCGGCCGGAAAGGATGGCATCGAAGCCGCTTTGAAAGTCGCGGTAGTCAAAGCGATGCGTAATGACCGGCGAAATATCCAGACCGCTTTGAATCATGGCGGTCATTTTGTACCAGGTCTCGTACATTTCCCGGCCATAAATACCCTTGATCGTGAGCATGTTAAAAACAACCGTGGTCCAGTCGATGGCAATGGGTTCCGTGGGAATGCCCAGCAACGCGATCTTGCCGCCGTGACACATATTGGCCAACATGTCGCGGAGTGCCGCCGGACTGCCCGAAACCTCCATTCCCACATCAAACCCTTCTTTCATACCCAGTTGTTTCTGGACCTCGGCGATGCTGGATTGACTCACATTCAAGGCCACCGTGGCTCCCAGCTTTTGGGCCAGTGCCAGCCGATGGGGGTTCACATCTGTTACCACTATGTACCGTGCCCCGGCATGACGGGCGACGGCCGCGGCCATCAGACCGATGGGACCGGCACCCGTAATGAGTATATCTTCACCCAACACATCAAACGACAAGGCGGTATGCACCGCGTTACCCAAGGGATCAAAAATTGACGCAATTTCCAGCGGCATGGTGGGCGGATGGGCCCAGATATTGCTTACCGGCAGGGCAATATACTCGGCAAACGCCCCCGCACGATTGACCCCCACGCCCCGGGTATCTTTGCATAAATGCCGGCGCCCCGCCAAACAATTGCGACACCGTCCACAAACGACGTGGCCTTCGCCGCTCACCAATTCGCCCGGCGAAAAGTCGTGGACGTTGGCCCCGATGGCTTCCACCCGCCCGACAAATTCATGGCCCACCGTCATGGGAACGGGAATGGTCTTTTGCGCCCAAAGGTCCCAATTGTAAATATGCACATCGGTGCCGCAAATTCCGGTTTTAAGCACCCGCACCAACACATCGTTGATGCCGATGCTCGGCACCGGAACGGTCTGCAGCGTTAGTCCCTTTTCCCGCTTGGATTTCACGATAGCCTGCATCGTGGACAACATGAGGGGCACCCCTTTCTACCGCGGTCGCCAGCATAACACACCCCTTGCCAACGACAAGCCCGCACGGTCAAGCCAAAGTTAAAATGTCCTCCTCGGCGAAACCTGGTGCGGCAGGTGTTGCCCCCCCTGTCCCTGCCCGCATCTGGCCGTGCCACGGAACGCGCGGACATCAGCTCGGCATACCCCGGGCGATGCGGGTCTCCAAGGGTGTAACTCCTATTGTTGGCGGTTTTGGGTTAGGATTAGAGGCGGAAAGCCGCCATTGTGGCGGCCAAGGCCCAGGATGTGGTAACGAATCAAGGAGGATTCACAATGATCCGACCGATGGA
>JAJYZF010000071.1 GCA_021800165.1 Planctomycetota bacterium
GTACCGTTGAAGGTGCCTGTAAGAACATGGTGGGAGCACGATTGAAGATCAACTCCTGTCGCTGGCGCGTTGAGCGGGCAGAACACATGACCGCCTTGCGCAGTTTGGATTACGCCGGCTTGGTGGAGACTTATTGGACGCAACGCGCCGCCTGATCGCCAACAATAGGAGTTACACCCCTATGAAGCTATGAAGCGCAGATGCCACGGCGGCGCTTGCCAGGATTTATAAATAACATAAAATGATTCGTCACGCATCCTCGCGCGTGCCGGTGTCTGCGAGGCGGCTGGATGATGTTCGTAAAGAAACCGTCAATTTCAATCGCCCGGTTTATTGCGCTCATGATGGCGCTGCCGACTCTGCTCTTTTCGGCAGCAGCCTATGGAGGAAATCTTACCATTACCGGTGCGGTCTGCCCGCTGGGTGGAGTAAAGCCGGGGCGGTGGGTGGAAGCACGTTGCCAGGTTACCAATCACAGCGGGGTGACCCGCCGACTGCTGACGGTGATCAGCTTTAAAAATCAGCCGAACGTACAATTTGCGGCCCAATTGGAAATTCCAGCGCATTGCCATCGGCAGGTGTGGGTGCCGGTGCGCGGCGCGGCGCTTAAGCCGGGAACACGAAGCGTATTTCTCCATACCCTGCTCGTAGATGATACCATCAGGCCCCAGCGGGTTCTGGATCGACAAACCGGAGCCATGCTGGTGGCAAACATGTCCAATCCAATGGCGGTACTCGTTGGAGACAAAGACTCGGCGTCAATCGATCTGGCCGAAGCGATGCGCGAGCAACTGGGGCAAGGAAAGGCCCTGTTTTTTGGTTCTCCAAACATGCTGCCCAATACCCTGCCGGGTTGGGATGACCTGAACTGCTGCCTGATCGGCACAGACAATCCCAAAATAAGTCCGCTGCAAATGCGGAATTTGCGGGACTGGCTGGCGGCCGGTGGGCGATTATGGATTCAAGCCTCGCCCAGAAACGAAACCTTTTGTAGCGCACTCTTGAAAAATGCCTTTGCCTGCCGACCGGTGGCGGTCATCCACACCGCGCATCTGCATTTCACCGGAAAAATGCTCAACCAGCGGGTGGTACTCAAACGCGCGGTGCGGTTATCTTGTGCCCTGCCTAATGGTATGAAGGCGATTGAATTTGTAAATGGCTGGCCGGCGGTGATGGAAACGTCTTGGGGCCGGGGCCGCGTTTATGTGTGCATGATCAACGCCCGTGGCATGTTGAATGGCCAAGGCCACGCGGGAGCGGCCCTGTGGGTGGCCGTGAAACACTTTTTCCCCAGTGCTATGGGAAAACCCAAGACCCTGCTGCCGATGCTGCACCATTATGCCATGGCCCAGATTGGATATCAGATTGTGGGCCGATCGGCGGTCGCCGGGATTTTGCTGGGCTTTACGGGTGTACTGATACTGGGGGCGTTGTGGTTGTATCGCCGGAGGCGGCTGGAGGGGCTGGCCCTGCTGGCTCTGGTGGCGGCGGTGCTGGCGGTAATCGGATTAACCATTTTGGGAATTCATTCCCGACAGGCTGTGCCGCTGACTTTGTCCACGGCGCAGATGGGCTATGTGGTACCCTCAGCCAAGACGCTCGTCTTTTCCGGGGCCGCGGATGTTTACAGCCCCAGACAGCAAAGCGCGCCGATACGTTCGGCCGGCGGCGGCGTATTCTGGCCTGACTTGACCGGCAGCCGCGAAACCCTGGTACGTATGATATGGACCGACTATGACCAGTGGCACTGGCAGGGGTTGAAATGGCCCTCGGGAGCGGTGGCCCGGGGGTTTGTTTTGGGCGCACGGCAAACGCATCTGGGTGCGGTGATCGGGCGCTTCGGCCCTGGGGGGCTAACGCTCCGGCCGTCGCCGGGCACTATGAAGCGGCTGACGGATGTATTGGTTGCCGCCCCATCAGGCTTTTTGGCAGTCAAGCCGACCAACCATGGCCGCTGGCTGGCGGGGTCGTCGCAGGTGTTGGCACCGGGGCAGTATGTCAATTCCCTGGTTCTGGGCAACCGGCAGTGGCAACGCAGCCAGGTATTGGCCGCCTTTGTGGACCGACGGGAATTTTCAGAGCCGGTAATGTTGGGCTGGATGACTGCGGTGAACCCTGGGTTATATGCCGGCAAAACGATCCGGCAGCAGCGGAACATGGTTGTCGAAATACCCATTAAAATTTTACCAAGCCGGATCGGCGGCCATGTACAGGTTCCGGCACCCTACCTGCGGTTCCGGCTGGTGGCCGGACCGGGCCAACCGCGTCCCGCGCTGGTATACAACAGCCAACGCAAGAAGTGGTTGACCAGCCTGACCAGCCCGGCCGATATCTTTGTGAGTTTTAGTTTGCCCCAGGCGGTGCTTCCCTTCCAGGTGCGGGAGTTGCAGGTGCACCTATTGATCCATGCGCCCAACCGCATGGTAACGCTGCGTCTGGTCCACGGCCCACGCTGGCGTGTACTCCAAACGCAACGCAGTCCCGTTGGAGAGATGAACGTTACGCAGTCCGGCCTGCATATACACGTTGGGCGCGGGCCGCATACCGACACCATCGTGGTGGAAATTCAGGTGCAGGGAAGTCTGGATTTGGCCCACCCGTGGGGTATCAGCGGGGTACAAGCCAGCGTGACGGGTAACACGCTGGCCCGATGACGGATTCCCTGCCGCCGGCACCAGCGCCGCCGAGGTGAAAATCCGACGTAACAGACAGGAACTGGCCATGACCATGGAGCTATCATGAACGGCGATTATGTGGTGCAAACCGAAAACCTTACGAAAAAGTATGGCGAGTTCACCGCGCTGGACGGGCTGACGATTCAGTTGGAAAAGGGAAAAATTCTCGGCTTCATTGGACCCAATGGTGCGGGCAAAACCACAACCATCAAAATTCTAGTCGGCATGGCGTTACCCACGGCCGGCTGGGCGAAAATTGCGGGCATCGATTGTTCAACGCGTTCGCGGGAAATTAAACGGCTGGTGGGGTTCATGCCCGACACGTTCGGCGGCTACGACAACATGCGGGTGCATGAATACTTGGATTTCTTCGGAGCAGCGTTCGCAATTCCTCGCGCCAAGCGACAAAAACGTGTCGATGAGGCCCTGGAGACCACGGGTGCCACGGCGATGCGTGATTTGTTCGTCGAAAGCTTAAGCCACGGCATGAAGCAACGGGTGGCGATTGCCCGTACGCTGCTGCATGAACCGCCGGTACTCATTCTGGATGAACCGGCCAATGGGCTGGATCCCACCGCGCGGGTGGAAATGCGCCATATTCTGTTGAACTTAGCGGCGACGGGCAAAACCCTTATTGTTACCAGCCACATTCTGCCGGAGCTGGCCAGAATTTGTAACATGGTGGCGATTATCACGGGGGGCAAGTTACGCGCCTTTGGCACCTTGGACCAGATCATGCACGACGTACGGGAAAAGCGGATGATCGAAGTGCAGCTTGCAACCCGCGAGGATGTACCCAGAGCCGGCGCAGCACTCACCGCCGCGCTGGGCCCGCAGACGCAGGTGCAAGAGTCCATGACGGAAGGTATCGTACGCTTCACCACCACGCAAAACGATGCGGCCCTGGCCCGAATGCTCGCGGCCCTGGTCAATGCCAGAATTGCGGTGGCCCAGTTCCGTGATGTACCCCAGGATCTGGAGGATGCGTTTTTGTCGGTGACCCAGGCCGCCCAGGCTTCTGGTAAAGCCGACGGAGAAAAAGCCGCCGCTGGTGGAGGGCACACATGAATAATCCGATTATCCGGCGGGAACTGGTGGGGGTCTTGCGCAATTGGCGCACGGTCGCCGCTGAAATCATTTTTACCCTGGTCCTGATCGGGGTGGTTCTGCTGCGCTGGCCCACCAATGCCCAGGTGAGTTTATCGGGCCGCCAGGCCCAGGAGATGCTGCGCTTGTTCGGATATGCCTTTATGACGGCGATGATCCTGATCGTGCCGGCATTTTCCGCGGTTTCGATGGTGCGGGAAAAACAGGCCGGTACTTTGGCGTTAATGTTGAACACGCCCCTTACGCCATGGTCGGTCTTTTCGGGAAAAGTTGCGGCCATCGGCGGGGTGATCGCGTTGTTGATGACGCTGAGCATACCGGCGGCAGCGGCATGTTACGCCATGGGCGGGGCGAGCCTGCGCGGGCAAATTGGTCCGCTCTACGTACTGCTGGCGCTGGCGTCGCTGGAATATACCGTGGTGGGCCTCTATATCAGCACGCGGTCCAATCGCGTGGATGCGGCGCTGCGCAGCACCTACGCAACGGTATTTGCCCTGGTGGCGCTGGCGGTGATACCGCAGCAGTTCGCGCAAGGCCGCCTGACCGGGTTACCGGCGGAAGTATGCCAGTGGCTGGCCGCGTTTTCACCGCTGCCCTCCATTTTGCAGGTATTCGGACAAAGCGGCGTCACGCATACGGGCAGCATGGCCGCGGGTAGCGCCGTCTGGCGATACGTGGTGGTAAGCATTGTGGTGATACTCTGGTGCACCCGGGCGACGCTGCAACGTCTCAACAGCGGACTTTTCGATCGGCCGCGCAGCGCCGGCACCATCACCGATGAAAGTTCCGGCAGTGTGCAGGCATACCGCCGGGTGATGTACCTGTGGTTTTTTGATCCGCAGCGCCGCAGCCGGCTTATCGGGCCGCTCACCAATCCGGTGATGATTAAGGAATTTCGCACGTCGCGGTTTGGGCGTTCCCATTGGATGATGCGCATGATCGGTGCCTGCCTCATTGTATCACTGGCCCTGATGCTGGCCGCAGCCCGCGGCTCGGAAGTGGTCAACACCCGCACCATGGGTGCCATTCTGGTTATTTTGCAAAGTGCCTTGATCATCATCATGACGCCGGGCCTGGCGGGCGGGTTGATTGCCGGAGAAATTGAAACCGGCTCCTGGCAACTGCTGCGGATGACGCCCCTAAGCGCACGCAGTATTGTGCTGGGCAAACTCCTGAGCGTCGGCCGCACCCTGCTGCTGCTGCTGCTGGCCACACTCCCTGGTTATGCGGTGATGCTGGTGATTGATCCCAATGAAAAAACGCAAGTGGTAAACGCCCTGGTCAGCCTGGTTATTATGGCCGTGTTTGCGTTGTTGGCCAGTGCCTCTATCAGCAGTTTCTGCCGGCGCGCCGCCACCGCAACGGCTGGGGCTTATGGATTCCTGGCGGTACTCTGTGCCGGCACACTGCTGGTCTGGCTCGGACGTGGATCTCTGTTTGGTTTCACACTGGTGGATTGGATTCTGCGGTTGAATCCAGTGGCCGCGACGCTTTCGGCCATTCATGCTCCTGGCTTTGGGCACTACAACCTGATTCCGTTGACCTGGTGGATCATGGCTTGGGGATGCGGGCTGGCGGTGATGGTGCTGGTGCTGCGCACGTGGCGGTTGACCCGCCCACAGTAACAGCTCTTTCATGCCCGGCTCGGCTGGGGCAGAAAGGAATTGGTAGTTAATGACGGTAAGGTTCCGATTGTTGCGGCACTCTTTTTTGATCACAGCAGCCGCGGTGTTGTCGCTCGGCGGCCAACGGAGTTCGGCGGCAATTCATGCCGGCAACGGTATTGACTTGCCCATGGACCGTCAACCTCTGTTGCCGACACTGCAAAAGGCTCAAACATATAATCCCGCGTATCTGGTTTTGTGGCATCAGGCCCTGACGGAACATAGCGTTCAGGTTCGGTGCCATATATGCCAAGCCCTGGCCCATGCCGGCCGGGCGAAGTTTCCCGGACTGACTCCCTTTCTGGCAACACTGGAAAACTTGGCCGCGGGTAAAGACGAAAAGCCGGTCTTACGCCAAAGCGCGGTCCAGGCGCTGGCCGCCATCAACAACCCATCGGCGGCACCGGCCCTGTTACGGGCGGAAAAGCGTGGTGGGATTGATGTGGCCTTGGTGGCGGACCCGGCGTTGGTGCGTTGGCACTACAAGCCCGCAATAAAATGGTGGAGATCGCAACTGCGTAACCGGCAGGTGGAAGCGCCAGTGGAAATCTCCGCCATCACCTCCCTCATGGAATTCCCGGATCAACTCGCCATAAGTCGGCTGCGTCAACTGGTGCTCAATGAGGAGGCTGATATCCGCATTCGTCTGGCGGCAGCCCAGGCCCTGGCTAAGCTCCACGCCCAGGGGGTGGTCGGCATGGCGGAGAAGCTGCTGGCGGGACGCGGACCTATTGGGTTGCAACCCAACTTGCTTGCGGCCCTGCTGGTTTCCCAAGGCCATAATACGGCGCAACAACACATTTTAGCGGCCCTGGCGCGCAATAAAAATTTGGCGGTACGGGTGATAGCAGTACGCTGCCTGCTGCACGCGAACTGGCATGAGCTATCGCCCGATGCCCAGACCCTGGCCAAGGCCCGGAATTCCACCATGCGATTGTTGGCGGCGCGGCTGGCGCGGCGGCAAAGAAATGTGGCGATCTTAACGCGGCTTCTTAACGACGCGCGGCGGCCGGTGCGTTGGTATGCCCGCGATGCTCTGGTGCGGCTGGGGCGCGATACCAATTTGGCCGCACCCATTGAACATAGCCTCATGCAACTGCTGACCTCTGGCCATCCGCGGCAACAAAGACAGGCGGCGCTGGCTCTGGGTTTGTTGAATTACCAGCCCGCCGCCGGAGCTTTATTGGCCTTGCTGCATGAGACCTCGCATCCAGGGGTGCGCCTGGGGGCTTTGGTAGCGCTGCGCAGGCTAGCCGTGCCCGATACGCTGGCCGCACTGCTCGTTTATGCCAAGCGTGATGCGGCGATTTCCCGCCGCATGGCCGGCCCAACAATGCGGTCTCAACCCGCCTCAGCCGTTGAATTTCGGTATTGCGGTGATGAACTGGCTCAATTGCTGCAATTGTTCGGGAAAACCCGATACCGGCCGGCCATTGGGCTGATGGAAAAATTCATTCCCAAGCATTCTCCCTTTGACGTGACGGCCCGCGCCGCCGCCATCTGGGCCTTGGGGAGAATTTACGCGGGGGATAAAAAGTCTCCCTTGGTACAATTGTTTCAGGGGCGGCTGGCCGACCAAAGTCTGATGGATCCCGAAGCCCCGATGGTCCGCCGTATGGCCGCCATTGCGCTGGCCCGCTTAGGCTCTACCGCAAGTTTGTCGGAACTGCGGGGATTTTTTGGGGAGGAGCCGACCAGCGACATCGGACTAGCTTGTCGCTGGGCCATCGGCAAGTTAACCGGAAAAATGCCCGCCAGACCGATGATTCAGAATGATTTCCGCAGTGCCTTCATCGCACCGCAAGCGTCCAATCCCCAATAACACATTGCCGCATCACCTCCAGCACCGTAGCCAAGGGACCGCGCAAAAATAACTTCGTGTTTTACGGCGCAAAAATTTTGTTACCGCTGGCGAGGCGTGACGGGTACGCATACCCCGCCAGCGGATCTGTAAGGAGCCAGCAACGAAGCCAGCGGGCAAAGGGACCAGCCGGGAAGTTTGAAGTTATTTTTCCCCGGTCGCCAAGTGTCGCCGAAAAAACCCCTCGGCCCGACGTATACTCCACCCTTGGTGCATGGCTGGCTGTTGGGAAGCAAAAGGTTCTCGACGCCAACCGGAACTTCCGTGGCCCGATCGCCGCGCGTCGCTGGCCAAATCAACAGCCCGTCCCTTATGATGAAAGCCGTTGGTGCCGTGCGGCCCGTGACAATGCTACCCGTTGAAGGAGTTGGCGAAGATGAGTTCACTTGCAGTGCTGTTTGTGATTGCCCCGCCCGTGTGGGCAGTGGGTGCCCCCGGCAAACCATTTAATAAAATCGACAGCCGCGAAGTGTTTATGCGTACGCTTGACATTTATGCCAAGCGCGATCACGTAGCGCAGAGAATTCTCTGTGCGGCACCGGACCAACTCGGTCGAATTCAGCAGAATTTTTCGGCTCATCTGGGCTTTCAGGGAGTTTCCGTCACCGCGGGTGGGCCGGATTGGTTCGGTGCCGTAAACCGGGGACTCGAGAAACTTAAACCGGAAATACAAACCGTTATCATTCACGACGGCTGTTGCCCGGCCGTGCCGTATCCGGTGATTGATGAATTGGAAGAAGCGGTAAAAAAAACGGGCGCGGCGGTATTGGTGCTGACACCGGGAATGCCCCTGGCCCGCAGCGATGAGCGCGGCCAATTGCTTGATCGCCTGAATCCCGCCACCCTGCGGGAAATTCAGTCGCCCCAGATTTTCAGCCGTCCGGTCCTGGAAAAGGCCTATGCCGGGCGGGCCGGAATTCTTCCGCCGCCGCAGGACGATGCGGCCCTGGTGCGCTTGATGGGTGGCAAGCTGACCGCTATTCCAGGATCGCGGCTCAATATACGTGTGGGCACGGAGGAAGACGTGCGCGTGGCTGGAGAAATGGTCAAAATGCTGCCCAAGCCGCGCAGCAAAGCCCCTCTTTCACCGTTTGACGAAGCCCAATGGTAAGGACCGGATCGAACGGCAACCGGCGACGGAATAACGATGCGGAAGATTATTTTCCTAATCACCGATCTGGATCTGGGCGGCAGCCCGCTGGTGGTGCGACGGCTGGCGTGCGGTCTGGCCGCAAGTGGTACCTGGCAGCCCACCGTAGTCAGCCTGGCTACACCTGGCGTTGTCGGACGCTGGATCCGCCGGGATGGCGTGCCGGTGGTAGGCCTGCACGCACGCGGCCCTCGTGATGGCGCGGTTCTGCGGCGCTGGTTGGGAGTGTTGCAGGCCGTACAGCCGGACGTGGTGATGAGCGTGTTGATTCATGCCAACGTTATCGCCGCGCTTGGGTCCGGCTTCGGACCGCAGTGCCGCTATTTTCAGTCTATTCACACGCTGGCAGAACACCCCGCATGGCATTGGCACGCCCAAAGTGTAATTGCCGGCCAATGTGCGGCCGTTATTGCGCCCAGCCGTTTCATTTTGCAGCGTATTGCCGGCTACGGTGGAGTTCCACCCGGGGTGGTGATTCCCAATGGAATTGACGTGGAATGTTTTGCCAAGGCCGTGCCCATCGCAGCGCCCCTGCGGCCTTGGCCCGCTGATGCCCTGGTGGTGGGGTACGTAGGACGGTTTGATCCGGTCAAAAGACTGCCTCTACTGCTGCAAGCGGCGGCGGCGTTAATCCACGCCGATGAAGTCGGATGGCGATGCCTGCACGTAGCAATGGTTGGTTATGGCGAGCAAGAAGCTTATCTCCGGAATCTGGCGGCCCAACTGGGCATTGCGGCGCGCGTGCATTTCACGGGTATCACATCCACACCTCAACATTGGTACAAGGCCATGGACGTTCTGTGCATGCCGTCGCTCTCGGAAGGTTTCGGTTTGAACATGGTGGAAGCAATGGCGGCAGGCACGCCGGTGCTGGCCTTTGACACGCCGGCAGTGCGGGAACTTGTTACCCATTGTAGGACAGGGTGGCTGGTGGATCCTGCACGTACATCAGCGTTAACCCAAGGACTAATCGCCCTGCTAAAAGATCATTCCTTTCGGGGCAAATTGGGGGCTATGGCGGCGGAGGAGGCCGCCAAGCGCTTCAGCGCAGTGCAAATGGTGGAACAATACCAAAAAATTTTCGGGCAAATCTAAATTTTCTTTCCAAATAACGACCATATCCACTGTACCTCCAACGCCTTTAGACCACATTATATAGTGGTTTTAACACTTTATTAGCATTTTGTTCGGCAATTTACCGTCTGTGGCATCTGATAATTCTTGATTGTTTTGACTTGCAAAGAGCCGATGATTGCAGTAGCGTAATGGTTGAAAAAGGGGAGGAATGGGTGTAAAAGGGTATGAGTGGTGCAAGCGTGGGAAACTCTGGTGATTCCCGCTCGGCAAAAAGGAATGCTCGGCTCGGCTCGGAATTGCGATGGATACCAAGGTGTATTTCTCGGGTGCCCAAGACCACGTTATTGACGATGGTGGGCGCATCGCTATTCCCAGCAGCATGTACAGCATGCTTAAAAACACCGCCCAGCCCGACACGCTTTACGCCCAGGCCGCCAAGCGGGTTATCAGCAATGGCCGGACATTCAGGTTTGTAAAGCTGTTGCGTTACGAAGTGTTGCATGAGCGAGCCAGTCGGCTTATGGCCGAATTCACCAGCGACGATGAACGCGACCAGTTTGGCGAAGTTTTTTTCTCCAAGTTCAAGCCGCTGGAGATCAAGGTGCCCCAGCCGCGGGTAACGCTGCCCACCGACTGGCTCAAGGAACGAAAATCCAAAACCGCGTCCAAGGACCAGGCGTTTTTGAGCAATAATGTGACCGTGGCCGGCGTGGGCGAGGTCATTGAAATATGGAACGTGGACGACTGGAAGGAGCGGCAAGCCGCCAGCGAATCGGACAAGACCAGCGCCAGCGGGAGCCAGGCAATGGGAGCCTGAACTTTGGAATCGCATACGCGGCAGGACGCCGCCGGAATTATGCGAATTCCACCAATTATATCGCCGTAACCATGGACCGGTTCGGCGGTTGCCAAGGCCGGAGCGATGGACCGCTCTCTGAAATTTAGGTTGATGAGGCTGCATGGATCGTAGCTTCCCAACCTGACTAAGGCACGAAGGGTCGGCAGCCCACGGACGGACTGCCGACCACTTCCTCTGCGAATTAAAAGGGCCAGCAGACTCAGGCGCTGTTAGCCCCGGCCGATAACGCCATGTTAAGGCTTCTATCGGCCAAATACAAGCAGTTGCTTTGCTCAAGGAAGGAGCATCGTACAGCCACGGACGGCGGGTGAGGACATGCAGGCCGATCATGTCCTCGCCCTTTTTGAAAAATAAGCGGTGGGTTACGACCGCTTTTTGAGGCACGACAATCGCTTTTGTGAAAGTGTGTCGGCCTCTTTAGGATTGATGGTCGCCGACTTTATGGATGTTCCGGATCATGGTCACGAGCCGGTACTCCTGAATGCCGTGATGAAGTTACTTTCACCGCGCCATGGTCAGGTGGCGCTTGATTGTACGGCGGGGCGTGGCGGCCATGCGTCGGCTTTGGCGCAAGCGGTAATGCCGGGGGGCTTGGTGTTGTGCGTGGACGTAGATCCTGAAAATCTGGCTTATGCCCGTACCAGGTTGGGGCAATGGAGCGAAAACTGTCGCTACTTTCAGGCTAATTTTGCCCAAGCCGGAGAGGTGCTGCAAGCCGCGGGTGTATCGGGTGTGGATCTGGTTCTGGCGGATCTAGGCGTTTCCACCAATCAGTTGACGCAAGATAGCCATGGCTTAAGCTTTTCAGTCGATGCACCGCTGGACATGCGTTTGGATCCCGAGTTGCCCACCACTGCCGCCGACCTGATTGCCAAGCTTCCGGAAAAGGACTTGGCTGACATGCTTTTTACCCTGGCGCAAGAACGCTGGTCCCGACGAATTGCCCGCCGCATTGTACAGACTCGCCAGACCGCACCCATTACCACTACCCGACAACTCGCTGACTTGGTGCGGCAGGTGGTTCCGCCGGAGTTTGGTCGCCATAAAATTGATCCCGCGACCAAAACCTTTCAGGCCCTACGCATGGCGGTTAACGCGGAGCTTGATAATCTCGGCACCCTGCTGGGCCAGGTGCCGCAATTCATGAACCCAGGCGGACGAGCCGCTT
This sequence comes from Planctomycetota bacterium, assembly GCA_021800165.1. Taxonomy (GTDB): domain Bacteria; phylum Planctomycetota; class Phycisphaerae; order WQYP01; family WQYP01; genus JABEVA01. Next base: position 11,562 of record JAJYZF010000071.1, read on the forward strand.
TTATCAGTTTTCATTCCGGCGAAGATCGGCTGGTGAAGCACGCGATGCTGGAATGGCAAGAAAAAAACAAGTGCCGGGTCCTTACGAAAAAGCCCGTGCTGCCGGACGAAATGGAGATACAAACCAATCCCCGTTGCCGCAGTGCCCGCCTGAGGGCGGCGGAATTTGTTGCTCCGGCCGACCTGCCACCACCCTAGCGGTGGCCCGTTGTGTCGCAATGGCCGCGTGCCGCAGGCCGCGGTCGTATATCAGATGATGAGATGATGCCCAATGGAGTGGCAGCATCCTGACTTTACATGGAGGTTTTTTATGAACCGCGAAACCAAGTTTGGCCTGATTACCGGATTGCTCTTGATTGTGGCGATTGGCATGCTTATTTCACGATACCTAAGCTCCCGCGCCACCCCGACAATTCAAACGCCCGCATTGCGCAGTTTGGGCGGAAATTTCCGCCGGCAAATTATTTCTCCCGCCGGAACGGCGGTAATTCCAACGGCCTTGCAGTCCAATTCCAACGGACCAAATACCACCACGGCTCCATCTGCCCTGGCCGAAGAGTTGCCCACCGCATCCCAGTTCCACGCCGGAACCGCTTTGTCGGCAACACAGCCATCCGTCGTAGTGGGCACCCTGGGGCACGCTTCGGCCTCGGTTCCCGCAACCGGTACACCGGTAGCGGCGGTAACCAATGTTAGCACGCCGATTCCCAGCGTTAACCCGAGAACATCGACCCAGTATACGGTGAAAGCCGGCGACACGCTGTGGCATATTGCCCACAAATTCTATCACCAGGCGGGACCAGCCCAACTGGCGCGGATCATTCACGCCAACCCCGGAAAATTATCCTCCACCAAATCAATGCTGCAGATTGGAGAAACCCTCACCATACCCGCAACGTCGGCCTCCGGACAAATTCATCTGACCCAAATGGCCGCCATCTCGGTGGGCACCGTACCGGTTCCCACCACGACCACCAATTTATCCAGCCCCCCCACTGCCCGCCAAAAAACAACCCGTACCCGGGTCGTTACTTATAAAATTCGCCCCGGCGACACGCTTTATTCCATCGCCCGCAGAATTTTGGGGGCAGGCTCCCATGCGGCTATTGCGCAAATCATGCGGGAAAACCATATTCACAGCCCCCGCGATTTGCGCGTCGGCCGGGTATTGCGCATTGATCAAGTGCGGCCGTAAACATGGTGATGGCTTAAAACCAAATACGTATTTCGGCTGGAGTAAGAACAATACCCTCATGGCCGTCGCGTAAAGCCCAGACGGGCCAGGGATTGACCGCAACTCATGCGAGCGGCAAGATACGTGGAATAATCCGCCGCGGGAATATTCATGCCGCAGCCGGAGCCTCATGAAAGCAGACCCCAAAAATCGCTACGTGAACCTAAGAAATTCACAATGCCGTCAAGCATTATGGCCGTACCCAATTGACCAACTGCCGCGTTGCCCCGACAATAACTTATAGTCCAGTGGGTCAGCAGTCTACTTTCGAGAGTTATTCCGCGGATGAAGCTATCGATTAAAAATGATCAGAAAGACTCGCCCGATCCCAACCAATTATTCACCTTGTCCCGGGCCTTTGGTTTGACCTTGCAAGTCAGGCTCGCCAAGGCTCGGCAGGACCCGCCGAAGAATGCGTCTGTTGAGCTTCATTTCGATTCCGCCCAAGGCCGTTGGGCCAGCGGAGTTTTAACCTTCTCTCAACCCTGGCGATATTGTGAATTCGGGCACACCGGGCGCGGCGATGTGCGTTTGCGCATCACCTTTGCCCAGGGCCACTGGACACTCCGGCTTCGGGGCCTTGAAAACGAGCCGGTCATTGAGGTCCTGGAAACCGCCGATGTCAGCGCGCCACCCTGGCAGTTGATCTTTCCGGCCACCACCCTGCACTGGCATAAACAGCTTTCGGATATTAGTGCTCCGGCCGAAATTGTCACTACCGCCACCGCGACCATTGACCTGCGGCTTGGGGCGCACAGCCAACATGGACAACTTTTCAACTACCGCGACTGGTTCCTGGCGGAAAAAGATGGCTTTTGTTCCGGCATAATTGTGTTGCGGCCCGGCTCCTGGACGCACCCAAAATGGACCAGCGCCAGTGTGGGGCCGGCCAAAGATCATTGGCCGGCGGCGGCAGTGAGCTTCCCCTTACCGGGGCGGCGTATTCGGCGAAGTTTCCTGCTGGTTCATGCCGCGGCCAAGCCGATTCTGGAAAAAGTAAGCCGCGATGACCCCAGCGACTTGGGCCGCGAGCCTTTCGCGGCGTGGCCGGCACGCCGCATGGCCCGACACGGATTCGCCCGGCCCGAACGTCTGGCCCAGCAGCGGCGGCTTTGCGATAAACTTTCGCTGGGTAGGCCGGCGGCTTTTGCTTTTGGTGATCAACAGGCGTTGAACCTGGCACGCCGGCGCATCGCGGAAAATCCTGCGTTGGCCGGCGGCAATCCCTTCTGGCGGGACGATTTCGCCGCCGCCCGAGACCACCTCTTCAGCACCCTCAACCGGTTTCACGCCGGCCTGACCGAGGCCGGCTATCTGCATCCTCTGGGCAATCCCGTGGCTTGCCGGGAACTCGGACCCACTGCGGCGATGTTTCATCTGCTCGACTACAGCGGAGAACTTTCCGCAGCCGACCGGAGCCGGGCCGCCGGCTTGATCGCCGATTTGGCATCGCTGTTGCAGCGCCGAGATTTTTACCCCTGGCACTTCTGCCACCAACCCCCGGAAGTACCCTACGACCAAAGTGGTTCACACGAGTCGCTCTACCGGGGAATGCTCAACCAGAATTTTCATACGGATGTATACGTATTCGTTGGCCTGGCCGGCTGTCTGTTGCCCGGCCACCCCCATGCGGCCCGCTGGCGGCGGCACGCCATTGATCAGTTTAACGCCCAGATGCGCTGTTTCGTCTGGCCGTTTCCCGATGGCTATGGCTGCTGGGAGGAAAGCCATACGTATGCCAACCACGTGAAATTGCTGCTGCTCCCGCTGGCGCTGGCGTTGCGTCATCTGCCGGCGGACCAGCGGGTGTATCTGTTGCAAAACCCGGCCTTCCGCGCCATGTGCCGGTTTTTCCTGCCCCTGCTCTCGCCGCCGGATACCATTCTGGATGGTCATCGCGGTATTTTGGCCATTGGCGACCACGGCTATCGGCACCATGGCGGATATGGGTATCTTTTTGGCTGGCTGGCCAATTTATGCCCCGAAGAAAAAGAGGCTTATCTCTGGGCCTGGGGGCAAACTGGCGCTGAACTTACCCAGCAGCAGGCGCAAGTCAGCATATTTTCACCTCTCCTCCAGGCTGATCCAACCTCCATCCCCGCCGCCAGAGCACCGACCATGCCCGACCTGTTGGCTCTGCCGGGCTATGGCGCCATGGCCCGCACCAGCTTTAATACCCCCGAGGAAAGCCTGCTGGTCATACGCTGCGGCGACGCCTGGGGCCATTACCATCCCGACGAAAGCAGTTTCTGGTGGTATTACCATCGGCAACTTCTGTGCGCCGATGCCGACTTGGGCGGCGGACCACTCAAGCTCCAGCACCTCGGTCACAATGTACTCGGCTTCCCAAACCATAAGCCGGTGCAACATTTAGACCGCGCCGGATATCAAGTAACCACCTGCCGGAAAACCCCTGCCGACGGCTATCACCTTCGTTGCCGCATTCCCTTCCCGCGGTTCGACCGCGCGGGTAAAATTGTGGATCTTCCGCCCGACCAGCCCATGCCGCTGGTGATCCGCACATTTTACTGGGATACGCCGGAAACTTTGCGCATCATCGATGAACCGACCAACAGCCCGGACGGTTTGGTCCAATGGACTTTGCATCTGCCGGCAACAACGGCCCGTATCGTAGCGGACTCTTCGGCAGAGTTTACCTACCCCGGCGGGCTGCGCTTGTGCGTGCATCTGCCACAAAGGGCGAAGCAGACACAGTTGGAAAAACTGGAGTCCACCTGGCGGCTGACCTGCATTTACACGCAACAACCTCTTGAACACCGGCTGCAAGTCGGTGCCTGACCGCCTGTGCCACAATCCATCAAATTTTTCGCACTGCGCAAAGATGTTTGGACACACCATCATTTCCTCAAAGCACTTCCCCCGCGCAGCGTTGTCAAGTCCTGGTCTAAAGTTGTCACATTATTGTTCATTGTTCCCATCCAAGTTTAGCTTCCTTCGGGGGATCGCATGGGGGTGTCTGCGCAGCGCAGGGAGGACGAGCGCAGCGCGTCCGACCGCAGCCCGCGCCTTTATCCCCCCTCATACCCAACCTACCATTCAACCAGCGGAACTCCCGATGGAAGGCTCATTCCCGATGGCTATCGGGCCGCAGCCGAGCCTCGTTCCACCTGACCGCAGGCACCCAAACCGCCCGCGATCACTGACAATTAAATACGCCCGTCGCCGCGTGGCCCCGTCGAAGCCACAGGCGTGCACCACACCAAAATAAGGAATTCGACCCATGCCCATGCTGCGCCTGCAACAAGCACAAAACCGACCACTAACCCGGAAAATTAAAAATGTTTGGCCAGCTTGGCCATCTTGGACACCTTACCCGAAAACCCCAACAAAAACGCCCATTTTTCAATCTATCCAAGATGTCCAACCACAAATACCTTGGCCATCTTGCCCGTCCCCGCGCTCCCGCTCTGCGGTCCTCTGCGTCCCCTGCGGTGAACACCCCGCGGCCGCAGCCGCCGTTACTCCTAACTCCCAACTCCTAACTCCTCGCCAAAAAAAACTTGTTGATCTTGTCGATCTTGACAATCTTACCCCAGAACCCCAACGGCGTACCTCTGCGTCCGAAGTTTATCCCGATGTCTGTCGGGACGGTAAAAAGTCGTCGTCACCGTTGAGGCATGGATGCCGAAATCCCGATGTGGCAGGAGCCAAGCATCGGGAAGGCATGGACGGCGAAATCTCCCGATGTCCCGTAGGCCCAACGCCGTTCGGGAGAGCCACCAATCGGGACCTCCCGACTCACGTCTTTGGTTGCGGCGCAGCCGCGCTAGGACAATTTCTGGCCTCCGCAGTATCTCAACCGCCTGGGAACAGCCCCACTTAAAGGGACAATTCCTCCAGCCGCGCCGCTGCCTTCTTGCTCCTGGTCAATCGCAGGCCAATCAAATCGCAATTGGAACTCTGACAGAGCACGGACCTAAATCCGGTACGGTTGACGCTGATGCCCGCCCAAGATACTTTATCTAAAAGAAGATGCGCCGATGGGTTGGCTTGTGCCGGTATCGGTGTTGCCGCTATTTTTCAGGAGCAGAACTGGTGATTATTACGGTGACGGGACGCCATTTGGACGTAACGGCGACAATTAAAGAGCATGCCCAGGAAAGAGCCAGAAAACTGCTCAAACATTATGATCTGATCAAGGAAATAGAGGTGATCCTTGATGGCAGTGCTGACAAGCAAAAAGGCGTTGAAATTATTGTCAGTGCGGAACATCGCAATATGTTTGTCGGCACATGCGTGGGTGAAGACCTCTATGCGTGCATTGATCAGGCGGTGCATAAGTTGGAGCGCCAACTCACCGACCATAAGGAGCGCTTTCGGAACCGTAAGCATCCCAACGCATAACGCGGCAAGCCCCCGGCGAAGCTTGCAATACCTAAAGGCGGCGAACACCCTGCGGACGTGGACTAACACGGCAGGTCATGCGGTTCTTGGTGCGTTCAATGGTTGTCCATGTGCAGGACCTGTTTCGAGGTTGTTATGAAGCTTGCTGATTTAATTGTCCAAGACGCCATTTTGCCGCAAATCAAGGCTACCCAGCGAGAAGGTGCCATCCGGGAGCTAGTTGAAGCGTTGGTACAGACCGGCGCGGTACCTGCGGATCAGGTTGGGTCCATCACCAAAGCGTTGCTGGAGAGGGAAAAGCACGGTAGTACCGGCTTTGGCAAGGGCGTGGCGGTGCCCCATGCCAAACACCCCGCGGTTAAAAAACGCGTAGCAACAATCGGCCGCAGTACGGAAGGCATCGATTTTTGTTCGTTGGATGAAGCCCCGGTCTATACAGTGGTTTTATTACTTTCCCCACCGGAGACGCCGGAATTGCACCTTGAAGCCATGGAGATTATTTTTCGCCATCTCCAGCAGGATTCGTTCCGTCGCTTTCTGCGGCAGGCCACCACCCGCCAGGAAACGATGGACCTGATTACCGAAGTGGATCAGGCCGCCGCTGCTCGCAAGACCACGTAGCCTTGGCCGGGCGGGCGAATTGTTCGACCGCATAGCCAGACAATGTATGAACGCAGGATCCATGGACCGCCTCATAACCATCAAAAATAAACTGGGTTTGCACGCCCGACCCGCCATGCAATTTGTGGACTTGGCCAATCAATTTCACAGCAGCATTCGCGTGTGGAAAGGAGACCAGTGCGTGGACGGCAAGAGCATCATGCACATGATGATGCTGGCCGCCACCGAAGGCACGGGCCTGAAGCTCGAAGCCGACGGCGATGACGCCGCGGGAGCGCTGGATGCCTTGGAACAACTGGTAAACGCGCATTTTGGCGAGGATTGATGGCGCCGGATCGTATCACCACGGCCTTTGCCAAGGGTATCCGCACCGGGGCGAGAGGTTCAGGGCGATCCGGAAGAAGGAAATAGGGTGGACGTATCGGAGGTTACAGGCTGAACCGGCGGTTTTACGTGGATATGGGCGAAGCCGGCCGCGGTCAACTGTCGGCCTTTG
>JAJYZF010000014.1 GCA_021800165.1 Planctomycetota bacterium
GTGGTCAGCAGCGGAAACCCCTGGGCTAAGTCCACGCGGTAAAATGCTCCAAAACAGGAAAGCGTATCCACCCCCGTGCGACTGGGTTTGCGCGTTCCATGGTCCATGACCCATTTCACCAAATCCAGATATTCCTGCATGAACGATCCTTAAAGCATGCCACACCCAACGAACTGGAAAAATTCTAACATAAACCGGCGCGGTGAATAGCCTGCTGCTGGGCGCAATTCGGGTGATCAAGTGGGTCTGATGAACCCTTGCACCTATTTTCTAACCGAAGTTATCCGGTAACGCGGGCCGCACGGGTAAGCCGCTGGACTTCCAGTAAAAATGAATCCGCGGCAGCCACAGAGAAAAATTCAGGTCCGCCCACATCCAGCCACACACCGCGCGGCCCAATGGCTCCGAGCACGGTCAGAGCGTCGGCGGGATTTTCCGCCAGAATCTGGACTGCCTTGCCGGCGCTGCGGATACGGCGGTAAACATCTATCCACGCGCTGGCCGGCCCATGTCCGGCTCCGAAAACCCACTGAATGGCATGGAGGTTCGGCAGGGCCAAAAGCAGATCCAGGTGACGCAAGGCCCGTGGGCCGTCGAGGTGAAAGATGCCGCGCGCCAAGGGTTGCATTTCCACCAGAATATCGGGCAAAATCAAGTTGCCCGCCACCTCATCGGAAACCATGCACCAGAAATCGCAACTCGGAACATACGCCGGTCCCTGATGGTAACAGGCTGTCCAGCACGTGCTGCCAAAACCCGCCTGCTGAACCATGGAGTATTGTCGGTTAAAAGCCGCGGCAAAGCCATTGGATACGTGGCGGCCAGCCTGGCGGATTATTTCCGGGATATCGAGAATATCTTCACACAGCGCCTGGGGATCGCGCAGCGCTGCGAGAATGTCATAGTTGCCGTGTAAGTCGGTCATACCCACCACAAACCGCTGGTCGCAGATATGCAGGGCATAGCGCATCATAGCTTCGAGGGTTTGCCAGTAGATATTGGAAAAATCGGGTGGTGCGTCGATAATTCTCCGCCATTCGCCGGGATCACGCACCACCGGGGAAGACCAACTGGTTTCGGTGCCGAATTCCAGAGGGCATCCAAACAGGGTGGCGGTAATTTCCGGGCCGAGATTGGCCCAGAACATCGGGAAGGAATCACCGGGATAAACGCGCCGCGATATCGCGTGCACGGCCGTGTCCACCACGTATTGCACATCCATCCATCGGTCACGCAGCAGGGCGGGTTGAGGGCGTGGTGGGGGCGCGGTGCCACCGGCGGGAGCCGCGGCGCGCAGGGTAACCGGCGGGCGGTCCAGCACCTGGCAATTCCACCAGGCTTCAAATCGGTCAATGGTGCGGCCAAAATTGGGCTTGAGCTGGAGTTCACGAATCATGGTTTAATCCCATCAAGCTCATACGGTGGCGGCGGCGGATGAGGCTCCGTTGAAATCGCCAAACTCTTTTCCGGCATGATACATCGCTTCGATATTTTCCAGCGGCGTGAAGGGAGCCAGGTTATTGCCTTCGCGCAGAACAAATAAACCTCCATCCAGAATGCCGGACTGCATAATGCGTTGCACTTCCGTGTGGATGGCGGCGGGTTTGCCGGTACGCAGCAACTCCACGTGCGGACCTCCGTAGATGCGCACTTTGGGACCCAATTGACGCCGCAACTGGCCAAAGTTGACCGGGAATCCAGTATCAAAAGCCCAGACATTCAATTCATCACGAATGGTTAAAAAGTGGCGGGTGGCATCTCCACAGAGATGAATTGAACGCTGTCCGGCTGGGCATAGGGCGTCACAAAGCCGGCGATGGTGCGGCAGAACGTGCTGACGGTACATAGCCGTGGAAATCAGGGCGATGCTGTCATCGGCAAAGCCGAAATCCTTGACGTTCAGGGATATGCCGGTGCGCTTTCGCCAGGCGGTCATGCGCTGAATTGTGGCTTCGGTAATGAACTCGAAGAGCCGGTGCAACCGTTGCGGCTCCGCCACCATGGTGGTGCATACAAATTCAGGCCCGAAAAGGTTGCAGGCCACGGTCATCACGCCATCGGTTCCCAGGCCAAAGCCGGGTGTGGTGACGTCGATCGGGATATCGCAGTAGGTTTGGTGGGCCGCCATCTCTTTGAATTGCTCAAAATAATCCCACCCTCTGGCCAGCAGTCCCCCAAATGGGTCCGGCAGACCCTGATCCATGATCCGCTCCGGGCGATCGGTAAATCCCGGAGTGGTGTCGGGTACTTGGCCGTTGAGGTAGACAATGGGGCAGCCAAACCATCCGGCCTCGTAGTAATTTTGAAAATCCGGTGTCAGAGACCATCGCTGGGGCAGGCCGAGCTGGGCATCCTGAAGAATGTTGTGGCGTGACCAGCGTTGAAATTGCAACTGGCTATCAAACATGATCCGGGGATTTTCGGAATACTCCTGAAAGCTGATGCCCGATGGATTGGCCTGCCCATTGAAGAGAAAGTAGCGAGAGTTGGTGCCGACCACGATCGGCGTGCGAATGGGGCGGCCCTCATTGAGCGCCTGCCAGACTTGTTGTACCTCGGTGTTGTGTGCGGCGAAATCCAGGTGTGCCAGGCGGTCGGTGGGCAGCGAATGTGGTTGCATGGTGATCTGCTCCTTTATATTGCCGCCGCGGTCCAGCCCAGTCCCGGAGGCTGTGATCTATCCCGGTGATTTCAAACTGGCGGCTGTTTCATACATGGCAATGACATTTTCCACGGGTGTCACCGCCTGAATGTTGTGGCAAGGTGCGCAGAACCAGCGGCACGATTTGAATATCTCGGCTGTTTGGCGTACCTCTTCGGCTACCTGTTGGGGTGTGCCGAAGGGGAGCGTCTGCTGGTTATCTATCGCACCATGAAAGGCCACCAGATGGCCGAAGTCGCGGGCCAGAGTTTCCCGTTCCATCCCCGGACATCGCCATTGAATGGGGTTAAGCACCTCAATGCCGACGGTGTCAATGAGATCCGCAATGAATGGATAGGCCGCGCCGTCCGTATGGTAAAAGACATGAATGCCAAAAGATCTGGCCAGATCCGCCATGCGTTTCTGATAGGTGAGAAGGAACCGACGGTAGATTTCCAGGCTAAAGAGCGGTCCGGTCTGGCCGGCTAAATCCTCGGCGACGTAGGTCATGTCAATATGACCGCGGCCGGCCTGAAAAATGCGCCGATTGTGTTCAAAAAAGAAGGCGAACATTTTTTCCAGGGCGGCTTCGACCATGTCGGGATTGAGCAGCATGTCTTCGTAAGCCTGTTCCATGCCGCGCATGCCGGCGTAGATGAGGAACGGCTCGTATCCACCGGCTTGAATAATGCGGTACCCATCGTCATGATGCAATGCTTCGGTAATGGGTGAATAATCAAAATCGTCCGGGTCCGGCCAGCGAAACGCCCGTACTTGATCGGGTGTGGTCATGGAGGCCAGCGGACCGGTGGCGAATTCATCATACGCTCCGGTTCCGTAGTCGATGCGGCGGTGCCGATTGCCCCACATATCGGCCTGTGGATCATCCGGATGAGCCTGGAGTTTCCACCGCGGACCTACGCCGCGTGGCCGGTCAATGCCGAGCCGCCGCCAGAGGATCTCATCGGCGCGTCGGGCCCGCTGTTCGGGTGAGGGGGATACCGGGTCTATATTAGGGTGTTGCGTTTCCGTACCGGTGATACCCAGCTTGGCCAGTATTTTCGCATGGAATTCGCCCGTGGCCCAGTAGTCGGTGGGGATACGGTCGGCGGGCTGCTTGTTAAGTAGGGCCAGCCAGCGCTGTCGTGGTGTCATCTTGATAGTCCTTTAGGTATAGCGTCCGTATTTCTCAACCATTTGCATGATGGCCTGATAGGTTTTCCAGCTTACCTGCGGCGGCACACTGTGATCGCTATGGTAAATGTACCCTTTGGTAGCCATGCCGGCGGCGAATTTGACCTTTATTTCCTCTTCGATGGCGGCCAAGTCGTTGGTGGCCATTTTCATCACATCGATGTTGCCGAAGAATGAAAGCTCTCGGCCATATTTCGGGCAGAGCTTGCGAATATCCACGCCGGCTTTGGCCTCAAGAGGTTGCAGACAATCAAACCCGGCTTTGACGTATAAATCCATCACGCCGTTGATATCGCCATCGGTGTGATAGATGAATTGCATGTTGTGCGCGTGGGCCCAGTCGGCGAGTCTCTTGTGATCAGGCCAGATCAATTCCTTATACATCTCTGGTGAGCACATGGTCGCATGGTTATAGGCCATGTCGCCGTAGATCCACAGGCCGTCAGGTTGAATGCCGGTGGCCATGGCGGCATCAAAGTTACGCAAAGTCTGGTCGGTAAAGGTGCGGGAAACATCGCGAACCCATTCGGGGTCTTCCACCATGGCCATGAGTGTAATTTCGTCGCCCATGAGGGACCGGGTTTCCTCAAAACTTTCGACACCAGTCAGATGGCACCAGAGCTTTTTCGAACGACCCTGCCGATAGTTGCGTTTAACCGCATCCGGATCCAGTTGCAGACCGGTATCCAGCAAAGCCGGTTTGAAGGTGCGTTCCCACACATCCCGTGAGGAACACTCAAAGCCCAGATGTTCGGGCGTTCCGCTTTTTTCTTTCCAATAACGCACGCGTTTGCCCTGAGCATCACGTACCACGCGGGTCTGGGCGTCTTCTTCAATGAGTATGTCCTGGCCTGGAAAAATGCTGGGCCATACCCAGCACAAGCCGTGAAAGTCGCTGCCCAGCATATCTAAAACCGTCTGGGCATCGCCGGAAAGGCCTTCATTTTTCCAGCGGGTGATTGTTTCACCCCAGAAGGATTCGTGTCGCGGCACGCGGTCGTGATCCTGCCGCGTCAAGGCCCGATTCACGCGTTCTTGGCTGGTAAGGTTGGTCATGTCAATTTCCCTGTGATAAGACGGTTGATGCGAGGGTGGGTGAGGTACCGTCGGGCCTGACTGCCTGTCCATTGCGGCAGATCAGTCGGACCTGGCGCAAAGCGGTTATATCATTCAACGGCGAGTCCGCCAGAGCAATAAAATTCGCGGCTTGTCCCACCGCCATATTCGCCGGTGGCGCATTCCAGAGTTGGCGTGGCACGCTTGTAGCGGCGCTGAGCACCTGCTCTACCGTCAGCCCGGCCTGCCGTAGAAACACCAACTCGTCAATAAGGCCGGTGCCATGCGGTACGCCGTAACTTCCCGCGTCGGATCCGGCGACCACGGGTACGCCCCTTGCGGAGGCCTCCGCGACGGTATGAAAATGATTCTGCAAAATGGCGTGGAGTTTGGCCAGGGTGGCCGGGTTCCATCCGGTGACGTCGGGGCGAGCGAATTGAAAATAAACCGGTGCAAAGGTGGGCACCCAGGCGGTACCCTTGTCGGCCATTTTCTTAACGATATCCGGTTCCATGAAAAAACCATGCTCAATGGAATCGATTCCCGCATCCACCGCAATGTTAAGCCCTTCCGGCCCATTGCAATGGGCGTAGGTTTTCAGGCCCAGGCGGCGAGCCGTGCGGACAATCAACTGTGTTTCCGCGAGGTCAAATTGTACGGGTCCCTTGACACAGCCATTTTCAAAATCAATGATGCCGGTCAGTAAAATTTTCAGATCGTCGGCGGTGGGGGCCAGGCTCTCAATGGTTCGCTCGATACTTTCCGCATCACTGACTTCCAGGGCCATGAAACTTCCATAGCGACCGGCCTTGCGGATGGCCCGGCCGGGACTGCGTAACTCGGGTACGACACCGCGGGCGTGGGCCAGTTCTTCTTTCAAATGGGTATTTACGCCGTGGATATCACCGGCATCACGGATGAGCGTGATACCCGCGGCGGTATTGGCCGCCAGATTGGATCGTGCCACATCCAGCATCTGGGCCGTGGTTGCGGTCAGATATTGTTTGCGTGCGGTTAAATCCAACTCGCCGCCGTCCAGAAACAAATGGCAATGAGCCTCGACGAGTCCCGGCATGACAAACGCTGTGTGCAGACGCGGCGTGGTGGCATCGGTGGCTGGAACACCATCGCCGGGTCGAAGAACGCAGATGTCTCGGATACTACCGTTGGTGATGGTAAACAGATACGGACCTGCACTGTGGTTCTGCCGCCCATCAAAATAGCTTTCCGCCTGGATCAACAGGTTATTCATCCCTCGTCCCTTTGGTAAAGGCGGCGAATGCGCTCCAGGGTATCAAAACCCTCCAGCGCAATGGCTTGCTGGAACCCTTGCAGAACAAAATCATCGGGCGGCAGAATGCGGTAATCGCGGCCTGGCGTGCCTAAAACAGTGTCCAGGCCGTGCGGCATGGTCAGGGTGAGAAAGGCTGATTCTATTTTCACCGGCAGCGGGCTGCCATCCACAGCAACTTTGGGCAGCATAATACCCAGATTGGAAAGCCCCACCACCAGATGAATTCCGCGAAGGTCGGCATCAGCGCCGATGAGCCGGATGGCCTCTATAGCCCGCCGCACCAGGCCATTGGTATCCATGGCGATCGGCGTTAGCGATACATCCACAAATAAGTCCTCCGGCCCCAAGCCATAGCCATTCGAGAGAATGTTATGCACCATCCGATGCACGGTGGAGGCAATCTCGGTGGGCGTTTCATTGGGCACTGGTTGGCCGTCTTCCATCCGTTCAGAGGCCATGAGCACCACTTTGGCGGGGGTTATCTTGAGTACATCGAGCATATCCCAGCGCAATTCAGAAATGGAATTGACGATGGGTTTGCGGCCCTGGGCTTTGGCTGGCTGCCATGCCTTGAGGCAGATTTCCTGTACGGCCCGGTTGGGATAATCAAAAGACAGGGGCAGATGGCTGACGGCTTGCACGGCCTGGATGACATCCACCAAAAATCCGCTGTCGCGCTCCGCCCGATCTCCAATGTTAATCGTCAGGTAATCGCAGCCTTTAGCGGTCTGGGATCGGGCCAGTTCCTGGAGGCCGGAGATATCACCACCATCGAGCATGGCCTTGGATTTGGCGAACCCCGGATTAATGCGCTCACCGATGATTTTCAGACTGGGGATGGACATGCGGACCTCATACCACGACTGTTTACAGAAGAAAGAGCTTGGTTGGCCGCAGGCTCCGGCAATAAGGGTTCCGGGGGGGATGGGGGCCAGTTTGATCGGGTGGCCGGCAGATCGCCAACCAGGCCCGGCAGCACCGCGTGATCCGGACCAAAGAGCATCAGATGGACGCCGGCAACGCCTGGAATGTCATAAACTTCCTCGATAATTTTGCGGGCGGCGGCCAGCCCCGCAGCCACAATATCCGGGGCCTGCTTCAAATGCTGGATCATTTCCGGCGGAAGATGCGCTCCGGGTATTTTCGGCAGCATATCCAAAACCTTCATGGATGTTACCACCGGTACGCCGACAATCAGGAATACATTTTCATCCATTTTTTCCTGCCGAAACAGATCCATAAATTGACGGAAGCGCGGCACGTCAAACACCAATTGCGTCTGGATAAAATCGACTCCGGCGGCAATTTTTTGCTTGAGTCGGCGAATGGGCACGTCAATCGGCTCGGTATACGGATTAATGGCAGCACCAAGGAACGGTTGCGGGGTGGGTTGCATCGTCTCGCCGGTGAAACGGATGATACCCGTATGACGCAGATGTCGAGCTTCATAAATCATCAGCGCGGCATCCATGTCAAACACCTGTTTAATCTTGGGCACCCCGCTGTAGGAATCGCCCGTCAGGCACATCACGTTATGGACCTCGTTGATCTGGTTTTCCAGCAGCTCCGCGATAAAGGTGGTTCGGGTATGATCTCGACAGGTAGACTGGCAAATTGCCTCTATATCCATCTGGCCGAGTTTCACCGCCGCCATCGGTGAGGAGATCGATGGCCGGGCATTTAAGTATGCGGTGGCGTTGACGGCGTCAAAGTGATCACGCACCAGCAGGGCCTGGCGCACAAAGTTATCCCACCGGGCGGTACGCGGGGCGCGAATTTCGCAGGTCTTGACGAAGGCCCCGGATTTTAGCCGTCGTTCCAGTCGTGAAGGCGTGGCCACAGGCTGGCGGGTACGCCGATCGCCTAAATCCAAATATGGCAAAGGTGTGCGGCCGCCGCGGTCTGATCCGGAGAGCATATTCAAATAGGATGAGGTATTAAATAAACGGGCATCGGGCGAAGGCAGCAGTGGAGGCGTATCGAGGGAAGCGCCAGCAGTGCGGTGACCGATGCGCACCCATACACATCGGCGATCAGGGTATACTTCACATTCTCCATGCAACGTGCCGCCACAGGGGCCATTACGCAGGCCTTTGGGGCAAGTCATGGGACAGATCAGACCGGTTTGGCTAAGCACGCACTGACCACAGGATCGGCAGTCGAATACCAATCCTTTCAAAAACGTTTCAATGTGTGCGACGGTTTTGAGCATGGATACCTGCCTCTGTCGAACGGTGCACTGATTTGCCGACAAAATTCCGGAAGGCCTTTAAGCCGCCGCCACCAATCGCCGGGCTGTATCCACCGCGCCGGCGGCATCGGCGGCAAAGCCATCCGCACCAATCTCCTTGGCAAACGATTCGGTAATCGGTGCCCCGCCAATTACTACCTTCAATCCCGGTAGATTAGCGGCTTTCAAGGCCATAACCGTTTGTTTCATGGCCGGCATGGTGGTGGTAAGCAGGGCCGAGAGGCCCACCACTTTGGCCTTATGCTCGCGGGCGGCGGCGATAAATTTTTCAGCAGGGACATTCGATCCCAAATCCACCACGCCGAAGTTGGCCCCTTTCCACATCATGGCCACAAGGTTTTTTCCAATGTCGTGTAGATCTCCCTGCACCGTACCGATGACGGCCGTGAATTCCGGCTTGATACCCGCTTTCACCAGCAGCGGTTCCAGCAGGGCCATGCTTTCGCGCATGGCTCGTGCCGCAATAAGCATTTCTGGAACAAAGACCTGATTGCACTGAAACTTCCGGCCCACATCGTCCATGGCCGCCACCATGGCCGCAAGCACTTTGGCAGGCGGAGTGGCGGCATTGATGGCCTCTTGGGTCAGACGCACCGCTTCGGCGCGGTTTCCCTTGCCGATGGCCAACGTGAGCGAATTGAGATCAACCTCTACCATGACACATTCTCCATAAATGATAGGAAGAACATGCCGACGCACTGGCAATGTTACAGTTTTGCCGTTGGATAGGCAAGTGCCAGCTCCGCCGGGCCCTTCAGGCATCAAGCCGGTACCGGCTTGACGGCACCCGAAATGGCCGCCCCAAGTCCTATTGCAGATATACTTTGTCGCCTGCCGAAATGGGTGGAATATCAGACTTTCTGGCCAGAACATCCTGAGGATACAAGGCAAAAGATGGGGCGATTTCGATGCTGCAATTGGGCGTACCATCCGGTCGGCGGGGAATCTGAACTCCGGCCGCCTCCAGCCAGATGGCGTTGCGTAGCGTGGTTATTTCCCGCGAGGACACCACCGAATCAATACCCGTAGGAGCTTTAATGGGCGCAAATTCGTCGCTGCGACTGGTTTCATAAATAATTGAACGGGTGGTGAGAGGTAGCGCATCAAAAACGAAGGTTTCCATTTTCACCGCGTTCGGCTTTTCCGGCTTTATCGGTTGGCCGGAAATCGGATCAATACATGGCACTTTTTTCTCCGCGCGGTGGTAGGGCAGAGCGAAGCCGTGGTCGTTGAGTGATTCCACGAAGTCCCGACGGATCGCATGCAGTGCGATGCTGCCGGCACGAAACCGAAGTTCACCGGTGGGCAACCGCTGTTCGGCGAGAGAATCGGGCAGGTCCGAATATTCGATTACCGTCAGTTTGCCATTCGCCAGGCAGAAATTACCGAGTTTCTCCTTGCCGAAGGCCTTGGGCAGCATTTTGCTCGACATCTGGGCCTCATCCAGATCATGCAGACCGATAAACAGGGGGTCAATACAGCGGACGATGGGGTTATCCACCTGAAAATAACTGATTTGCTCAATCCCGCGACGTCGCATATCCGCCAATGCTCCGCTTTTATGTAACGCCAGAAGTGATCCGCCGTGTCCATTCGGTGATAAGGCCAGACTGGCTGGTGTTTCCAGCAGGGCTTTGCCGTCAAAACCAATAGCGGGCAGCATGTCTTGCGGAAAAAACATCACCTGCGACGGATCCAGATTAAAGTATCGGTGGTTTTCCCAGAAGCTTATGGTGGCCGCATGGTTCATCGGACTGGTCATAATATAAAATGGAATCGTACGGCCGTAACGCTTGGCTAAAGCGATCAGGAATTCGGCAAAGCATTGAAAAAGAGGCTTTTGACGCACGGGTGTGGCCGGAAATGTTCCTTTAGGGCCGTCCCAGCCCAGCCGGGTGCCCTGGCCGCCGGCAACCACGAAGGCCGCGATTTTTCCCTGGCGAAGCAACTCTTCGCCGCGGGCGAAAGCTATGCGGTACTTTTCCTGTTGGGCGAGATCGTGGGGTACGTAGGGATAAACAGTGGGGGGCTGCAAGTCGGAGGGGATTTGCCAAGCCTGCGGCTTGAGTACAACCGATTCCACCAATCGGTGAACCAATGACCAGTCGAGGGAGGCGATCTGACGGTCAAGGGCCGATTTTTCCGGCAAGGACAGGCGGGGGTAAAAGTTCATGAGATGTTGTTGGCCGAACTGCCGCAGCAGGTTTGACAATGCCTGGTGATCGGGAGGCGGTGGAGCTGGTTGCATGATAAACCCTTACAAGCGAATTTACGATGGGGAGTTTATCCGAACCGGGCGTAATTCCCAACAGCAAAAGTACCAGAAGGGTCATCCCGATGGCGGGAGTCATCAGCACGGCAAAGCTCAGCCAATGAAGTGGATGAGACAGCCGGAAGGATGTTGGCGATGGGGCGGCAACAGGTCGTTGTCCGCGATAGCCAAAAGCATCAATGGGGCGGAGGTGTAACATTTTTAGACTCCTTATTCAATGGTCCAGCACCTGTACACAACCAAAATTGAGCTTTATCGGAAGCTCCCGTGGCTTTGTTTTGGCCTGGCCGTCCGGCGAGCTTCTCGCTCTGGGATAACTATTGCAATTGGCGTGCCAAATCGAAAATTGGCGTTTGGAAGGGGCAAATAGTGGAAAACAGCGCATTTGTGGGCATCATGATAGGTCAGATCAAGCGGCGTTGCTTCCGTCTTCCGCTGGGGAATTTGGTTCATCGGCTTAATCGTCGGGCCAAACGGCCGTGATGCACACGCGGGATTGCTTCGGGTCCGGCTCCGGGAATGGCTGCGATAAAAGCTATGCTCTCGCCGGTACGAATCAGGTCAGCACGCCGTAGCGATCTGCCGAGAGGTTGCCGATGGCCGGTACTTGCCCTGCCAGCCCCTACCGGCTCATCCACGGCTTCTTGGTGTTTGGGGGTGGTCCGCTGGGTAAAACCACCAGCAGTCCAGTTTATACTAACAGGGTTCAAAACGCTTTTGGAAGCGGATAATTTGGCGGACGCTGGCAATAGACGCAATTCTCGCGTAAACTACTCTGCCTCAATTTCCGGCAGGATGCCGGCCTAGCGGGCCGACGCTGCGACGAGCGGAAGGCGAGGTGAATGGTGTGACTTAAAAAAGAGGTGTGCATTGCCAAAAATGAAAACCCATAAGGGAATCAAAAAGCGGGTAAAGGTTACGGCAACGGGGAAAATCAAATTTCACCGCCATAACAAGGGTCATTTGCAGAGCCATAAATCGGGGAATCGTCGTCGGCGACTGCGTGGCACCACCACCATCACCGGGCCTTATGCCGCCAAAATGGTAACCCTGTTGGGGCCGGGTGCTCGTTGAGGGGCAGCCGCAGCCGGTGTGGTGATGCGGCTTTCATAATAAAGAAAAGCGTCAAAACGGTATTTTTTCCAGAGGTGTAATATGCCACGAGTAAGAATTGGGGCGGCCCGTAAGCAGCGGCACAAACGATTGCTTAAACGCGCCAAGGGTTTTGTCGGTGGGCGGAGCAAGCTCTATAAAACGGCCCATGAAACACTGTTGCGAGCAGGTGCCAACCGGTTCAGCGGACGCAAGGAAAAGAAGCGGGACTATCGCGCGTTGTGGATCACGCGGTTAAACGCCGCAGCTACGCAGCGCGGCTTGCGGTACAGTCAGTTGATTGACGGTCTGGCTAAGGCCAAAATTACGCTGAACCGCAAGAGCCTAAGCGAACTTGCCATTGCGGACCCGGCGGCGTTCGACCAAATTGCGGCCAAGGCCCGCGACGCGTTGGGGCTGGCGGCGGCATAATGGTCGTCCAGTTGCACGGTCCCGCCTTTGGGATGGCCGTACCATGGTTGCTTGCCGGAGAAACTCTCAACGCATCCTCAAACTGTTGACGAATCATGGACTTGGAACAACTGTTAAGTTCTGCCCGCACGGAACTCTCTGCGATCTGTTCATCAGAGCAGTTGGAGGCGTTTCGCGTTAAGTACCTGGGCACCAAGGGGCTGCTCAAGGAGGCCAGCGATCATCTCCGAACCCTGCCTCCGGAAGGCAAGCGGGCCTTTGGCCAGCAACTCAACACCGCTAAGGCCGCGATAACCACTGAATTTGAAGGATGCCTGGCCCGCATTGGTTCTGCTTCCCAGCCGACGGGTCCGTTGGTGGATGTCACCGAGCCGGGGGTGCTTCAGTTTGACCGTTACCAGCCAGGATCGCGGCACCTGATCGGCCAAACCATAGATCGGCTGATCGATTTGTTTGCGATGATGGGGTTTGCGGTGGCCAGCGGCCCGGAACTGGAGGATGAATTTCATAATTTTGAAGCCCTGAATGTGCCGCTGACGCATCCGGCGCGTGATCCGTTGGATAATTTCTATCTCGAAGGCGCGGACGGGGCACCTCTTTACATGATGCGGTCGCAAACCAGCAGTGTCCAGATACGGGTGCTGGAAACGCAACGTCCTCCAATTCGTATTGTGGCTCCTGGTCGGGTGTACCGCCCGGACACGGTGGATGCCACGCACAGTTACATGTTTCATCAATTGGAGGGGCTGGTTGTGGACGAACATGTGACCATGGTGGATCTTAAAACATGTATTGATCAATTCGCCCGCGGATTTTTCGGGGCCAAGGTGAAAACCCGTTTTCGGCCCAGCTTTTTTCCGTTTACCGAACCGAGTGCGGAATTCGATGTTAGTTTTGAGTTTGCCGATGGTTCCACGAAATGGATGGAACTGGGCGGGTGCGGCATGGTGGACCCCAATGTGTTACGCATGGTCAATGTGGATCCGGAAAAATATACCGGTTTCGCTTTCGGCCTGGGGATTGAACGGGTGGCCATGCGGCGGCATGGGGTCGAGGACATTCGGGCCTTTTATGAAAATGATTTGCGCTTTCTGCGGCAATTTTAGCCGCAAGAAATTGCCGCGGACGAACAGCGGCAGTGCCATCATTTCATACTGCGCCGCGGATAATTTTTCATTGGAGTAAACCCGCGGCTTGAAGATTCCGGCAGGGTGAACCTAACCGCAACAGGAAAGCACGATGACACGTATGGAAAAATTCCGGGTGGGTCTGGTGCAGATGAGCTGCGTCGATCATGCGGCAACCAATATGGACAAAGCCGTCGCCCTCATTCGACAGGCCGCCCAGCGCGGGGCACAGGTGATATGCACGCAGGAACTGTTTCGCAGTTTGTATTTCTGCCAAACCCAGGATTTGCAGCTTTTTGATCTAGCGGAAACCATTCCAGGGCCGTCTACCGACATTTTGGGGCGACTGGCCAGAGAACTGGGGGTGGTGCTGGTGGCCTCGCTGTTTGAAAAGCGGGCGGCGGGAATTTATCACAATACCGCAGCGGTGTTGGATGCCGACGGGGCTTTACTGGGTTTGTACCGCAAGATGCACATTCCGGATGATCCGCTCTATTTTGAAAAGTACTATTTTACCCCCGGCGATCTGGGCTTTAAGGCCTTCGATACGCGATTCGGCCGGCTTGGTGTGCTCATCTGCTGGGATCAATGGTATCCGGAGGCGGCGCGGCTGACGACAATGCAGGATGTAAGCATACTATTTTACCCTACGGCCATCGGCTGGCATCCACGGGAAAAGGCGGAATTTGGTGAAGCTCAGGTCAGCGCCTGGCAAACCATGCAGCGATCCCATGCGATTGCCAACGGCGTGTATGTGGCGGCGGTCAACCGCGTGGGCCATGAAGGGGCAGCGGACGGCGGGATTGAATTTTTTGGCAATTCGTTTATTTGTGACCCGTTCGGACGGGTGCTGGAGCAGGCGGGGCGTGGGGAAGAGGAAATTTTGATTGCGGAAATCGACCCCGCGCTGCAGGAGATCACCCGCCGCAATTGGCCGTTTTTTCGGGATCGGCGTATTGAATATTACGGGCCGCTGACCAGACGTTTTGGTGACGAAAGGCCGTGAATCTCGCGTGGGCGGTCGGGCCGCGAGTCTGTACCCAGCGGTTATCGAAAGGTTTTATGGGCACCGCGCACGACTACAATTGCGTTCCCGCCAAGCTTGGTTTTGCCATGCCCGCCGAATGGGATCGCCATGCGGCCACTTGGCTGGCCTGGCCGCATCATCGGGCGGATTGGCCGGGAAAATTTGGCCCGATTCCATGGATATTTGCGGAAATTGTGCGTCTGATTTCCGCCGGGGAAGTCGTGCATATTCTGGCGCAAAATGCTGCCCAGCGCTTGCTGGCCAAGAAAATATTGAATCGAAACCAGGATGAAGGCGCTGCCAACGTCCGCTTTCACATCTGCCCGACCGATCGCATCTGGACCCGCGATTCCGGGCCATCCATGGTCCGCCGCGGCCGGGGTCGCACCACCGAGGTGGCGGCCGTCGGCTGGCAGTTCAACGCCTGGGCGAAGTACAAAAATTATCTCCTGGACCAGCACGTACCGCGATTTATCGCCCGGGAATCCGATTTGCGCTTGTACCAGCCGGTGGTGGCAGGCGCGGATGGAAAACCACGGCGTTTCGTGCTGGAAGGCGGGAGCATAGATGTAAATGGAGTGGGCTGCGTTTTAACCACGGAAGAATGTCTGCTTTCGGGGGTGCAACAGCGCAATCCCGGACTGGATCAGGCGGCGGTGGAACAGACTCTCTGTGATTTTCTGGGGGTGCAGAAAGTGCTGTGGCTGGGGCAGGGCATCGCCGGTGATGATACACACGGTCATATTGATGACACCGCCAGGTTTACTGGTCCATCCACCATTGTCGCGTGTGTCGAGCCTAAGAAGCAGGATCCCAATCATGATCCGCTGGCGGAAAATATGCGTCGGCTGAAAAAAATGCGCGATCATCGTGGGCACCCTTTTGACCTGGCGGAACTGCCCATGCCCAAGCCGGTGATTTTTGATGGACAGCGTCTGCCGGCGAGTTATGCCAATTTTTATGTCTGCAACGCCGCTGTGCTGGTGCCGGTCTTTAATGATCCAGCCGATAGTGCGGCACTGAAGGTATTGGAGGGATGTTTTACCGACCGTCCGGTGATACCCGTGTATTGCCGCGATATGGCGTGGGGCTTGGGCACGTTACACTGCATGACACAACAGCAGCCGGCCGCAGCCGATGGGCGGTAAAAAACATCAAGCTGCCGGACGGCATAGGCCCTGTGAGTATAAAGGTGATATGGCATGAGAATCTTAGTAACGGGCGGCGCGGGATTTATTGGATCCAATTTGGCCCACACCCTGGAGCAAAAAGACCACGAGGTGGTGGTGCTGGATAATTTTTCATCCGGTAGTTTCCGCAATCTGGTTCACTTCCGGGGCCAGGTGGTGGCGGGCGGGTGCGATATTATGCCGGCAGGTCGCTTCGATATCATCAGTCATCAAGCGTCCATTACGGATACCACCGTAACCGATCAACTCGCCATGATGCGGAACAACCTGGAAGGCTTTCGCACGGTACTGGCATGGGCGGCTCAATGGAAGGCCAGGGTGGTATGGGCATCGTCGGCGGCGGTGTATGGGAATTCTCCGGCCCCTATGCGTGAATCCATGCCGCCTGCGCCGTTGAATGTTTACGGCTATTCCAAGCTGGCCATGGAACATCTGGCCCGGCGGTGGCATCAGGAAACGAAGCTGCCCATTGTCGGTCTGCGCTATTTTAATGTGTACGGGCCGGGAGAAGGGCACAAGGGCAAGTTTGCTTCCATGATTTATCAACTCGCCCAGCAGATGAAAAATGGAAAGCGTCCGCGAATCTTTCACGATGGCGGGCAGAAGCGTGATTTCGTCTGGATTGGCGATGTCCTGTCGGCCAATCTTTTGGCCATGCAGTCCCAGGGTTGCCACGTATGCAATGTCGGCAGCGGGAAGGCCGAAAGCTTTAACACAGTTATTGCAGAACTTAACAACGTCCTGAACACCCATCTAGAGCCGGATTATTTTCCCAATCCGTACGATTTTTTCCAGAAGCACACGGAGGCGGATATTTCGGTGGCGGGGGCCGCCTTGGGCTACGTTCCGGAGGTTGGCTTGCAACAGGGCGTTGGGCATTACCATGCGTCTGGATCGCTATAAAATGGGGCAAAGGCTGCCTGGTGGCGGTGCCAAGCGAACGGCCGATGCGGTGGGGGCCGGGTTGGTGCCCACGCGGAGCTATTTCTTCCCGGTGATGGCGGCTGCGGTACTGCTGCTGACCGGGTGCGCGGCCATCGTGCCCGCGAAAATAAAACTCGGCCCCGGTCCAGCTCCGGAGGTGGCGGTGGTTTCACGGGCCTTGGCGCAGTGGCCGAGGCCGTTTTCGCGTCTCTTTACCGGGATGCTGATCGTTGCCCACCAACACGTAAGAGTACTGGGTTTCTGGCGTTTTCGCACCCCATGGAGTTTTCGGCTGGCCGTGGCCAAGGCCAATGGGCGGCTACTTTTTGAAACGCGGGCCAATTGGGCCGGAGTGCATCTGTTGCGATTGCAACCGGGCTTTTCCAGGAATCTCGCTTTGGCGATAAGCCACGATTTCTCACTGGCCACACGTTCGCCGCCGAATCCAGGTGCTATGCGATTGGGGCGACATCAGACACAAATTGTGGCCAGAGATGCGTGGGGACATATCATCATCTGGCAGTTTTCGGGATTGGCGGGGCGTTTACGGCAGATGTTGGTGCGTCGCCATGCGGGTGATATTTTAACCGTGCAATATAGCCGTTACGGCTCTGCTGGTTGGCCGGGCACGATGGTGCTCTATAGGCCGGCTCTGGATTATGCACTGGCCATTGGTTTCCGGCGCTTGCGTCTCCGGCATTAGCCGCCGACTTGATCGGTCAGGTAACGGGCGGTAGCGAGGGGGGCGGGCGCAAGACGATGTGCATATCCGGTCCGAATCGCTGCATGGCGATAATTTCTCCTGGCCTGGCGTGGGTCAGGCGGCGTGCGATCTGGCCCTCCACGGCATGGCGGGCTTGGGTATCGCCCAGGATAACAGGAGCAATGTAAACGTGTATTTCATTGGCCAGATGCGCTTCCAGCAGCGAAGCCATCAGGCGCGGGCCGCCTTCCACAAGGACGTTGGTCATGCCCCTGCGACCAAGCTCTTTTAGGGCGCGGCGCAGATTCAGGTGACCATGGGAATCGACGTCGATGGCCAGCATTTTCACTCCGGCTTGGAGGAGTCGCCGGCGGCGGGCCAATGTCCCCGGTTTTAGCTGCTTCCCATGGAGCAACAGCACCGGAATCCTGGTGGCGGTACGAACCAGTCGGCAAGTCAATGGCAATTGACATTCCCGATCCATGATCACGCGGGTGGCAATACGCAGCGGCTTTTCAGGGTGGGGGAGTCGGGCGGTCAGCACTGGATCATCGGCTAAGGCGGTACCGATTCCCACGATAATCGCATCCACCCGGGCGCGCAACAGATGGACGTGTCGGCGGGAGGCGGCGGAACTGATCCACCGTGACTGATTCCGGCGATCGGCCACGCACCCATCAAGCGTTTGAGCCCATTTGGCAATGACGTAGGGCTGGCCGGTGGTGACCCGCTTGATGAAAGGGCCGTTGAGCTTCCGGGCCTGCGCTTGGCCCACACCCACCAGCACTTTCACCCCGGCCCGCCGCAATGTGGCAAATCCCCGTCCGCGGACCTGGGGGTACGGGTCCATCATGGCCGCCACGACGCGTTGGATACCAGCCTCGATGATAGCCTGTGTGCAGGGGCCGGTTTTTCCGGTGTGGCAGCAAGGTTCCAGGGTGACATAGAGCGTGGCACCTCTGGCTTTGGCACCCGCCTGGCGCAGAGCTTCAATTTCCGCGTGTGGGCCGCCAAAGCGGCGGTGCCAGCCGCGGCCCACAATGGTTTTATTCCGGACAATAATGGCCCCCACCATGGGATTGGGTTCAACCCAGCCTTGCCCGCGGGCGGCCAGCTTCAGGGCCAATTGCATGTAGTTTTTATCAGCATCCGTGATATTCGCCTTCATGGAGATCATCCTCTTGGATATTTTCAGAATAGCTGCCGACTCGCCGGGCCTGGGCCATGTTTTCCCGGGGCCAGTTTGGCCCTGGCAAAGTTGCTTTTTTTATCCTGGCCGCCAGCTATAATAACATGAGTAGACGATTCACGGACCTTGGGCCGCGAATGGTAGAGCTCTTTTACAGGAGGTTCATGCCATGTCAGACAAATCCACCGCAATCACAGCTATCTCCGGCCGCCAACGCAAAGATTGGTGGAGCCTACGTTGCAAGCTTTGGGCCACGGCGTTGCCGGCCTTGGTCGGTATGGTCCTGGTTAGCGCAACTACGGCCACCGCCGCCGCCCAAAGCTACAGCGTTAATACAAAAAATGCGATTCGTTACATCTTGCCGCACACGCGGATGAATAACGCTCCATTTCAGGATGCCATTCAATATCTGCGTGATACAACCGGCGCGAATATTTTTGTGAACTGGGCGGCATTGCAAGCCGCCGGTGTCATGAAAACCAGTCCCATTGATCTGGACTTGCGTTACGTTTCGGCGCAAGAACTGGTCAAGTTGATGCTGGCCCAGGTTTCGCCGCAAACACCGTTGATTTCCTATGTGCATGATAACGTGCTGACTATTACGACGGTGGCCCAGGCTAATCAGCGGCGCGTAACGCGGGTGTATGACATTCAGGATTTGATTATGACGATCCCGAATTTCACTAATTTTCCGCAGTTTAATCTCCAGTCGGCCACGCAAAACACCAACACCAGCGTAAGCAGCGGCAGCGCGGGTTCCGCGACGAATCAGGGAAATTTGTTTAGCGGCTCGGGTGCGGCTTCAAGTGCGGCCAGTTCGACACCGGCCACCCGGGCCAAGGCGATCGTGCGGCTCATAGAGCACACCATCCATCCGAGTTTGTGGACTTCCGGTGGAGGCCAATGCACCATCACCTACTTCCGCGGTCAATTGGTGGTCAGTGCGCCGGTGTATGTGCAACAGCTTATCGGAGGCCGTTGAGGCTTAAGGCGGGGTCAGGCATGAAGCTTAGGGGCCGGACAAAAATAACTTCACACCCTCCGGCTGGTCCTTCTACGCACTGGCTTCGTTGCTGGCTCCTTAAAGACCCACTGGCGGGGTATGCGCGTCGTGCACGCCTCGCCAGCCGCCAAACTTCCAGCGCCGTAAAACATGAATTTATTTTTGCGCGGCCCCTTACAGGGCGCTGGTGTTGTTTCAACTCTGGTCGGAGCGCAGCGCCGTTTCTCCGGCTGCCGTGCTCTCTGACATGCGTGGTTATAGCCTTGGCCAGCTTGGGTCTTGCCCCGATGCGGGTACAGGTTGCGGCCGCAGCTCCGGTGAGCACCCGGCCGGCGAAACGCATTTTTCCCAAGGACCCCAACTTTCGTCCCGCCGAAATCGGGCGCTGTGTTTTTGTGGTCAACGATGCGGCCTTGCTCGCCCATGTTGTGCCGGCCCTGACCCTCCGGCAGGTGACTCTGCCGCAGGTTCTCAACAAGCTTTCCAGCATCACCCGAACCAATCTGGTGGGCAGTTGGGCGGCGCTGCAGCGCCGGCACATCGATTTGAAAAAGAGAGAGGATGTGCGTTTGGGCGCTATGTCTTATAGAAAGGCTCTGGTGGCGGTGCTCAAGCAATTCGCGCCGCATGTGCACATGGTGATTACCGCGCAGGAAAACGTCTTGTTTGTTACCACGCAGCAGCAGGATGATCAGACGCTTATCACGCGAACCTATCACCTGGAAGATTTGATTGCCAATTTACCGCGTATTATTCGCGCCGGTACCAATCTGGAAACCTTTCGCAAGCCCGGTGCCAAAGCGCTCGCCCACAAGCCCAAACCGCATCATCCCATTTCCACCAACATTCTGGAATTAATTACCAATACGGTGCGGCCAAGGATATGGCTGAATCATGGCGGCAAAGCCAATATCAGTGAAGTCAACGATCTGGTCACGGTGACGGCACCGGCCAGTGTGCAAGCGATTCTCAAGGGGCCGTCGCATTATAATCCCAATGCCGCACCGCTTTATCTGATGGTGAATTATTGACCGCGGACGCGGCTTTTTTGCATGCGCAGGGTGCTCATCAGCCGGTGAATTTCCGCAAGTTCCCGCGGACTGAATCTGGCCGGTTCCGTAGGTGGCAATTGGGCATTTAACTTTAACGCCAGTTGCAGTTGAGCCACGCGCTGTGCGGGTGTTAAGCCGCAGGCCGCGGTACTTACCAACCGAAAGCGGAACCGGGCATCGGCGCGGTTGAGTGCGAACATCTTTTGCACTTGTGCGGCCGGATCTTTTCCGAGCCACATTTTTATGGCTATGATCTGGCTAAGCCAATTTTGTGATCGGGTATCGCGTTGCAGTACGGCTTGGGCATCGCCAAGGGCGGCGGGCAGATTGCCGGCGGCAAGGTTCAACGAATAACGGTGTATGAAGCTCGCGGGATCCCAGCTCTGAGTGCGGCGGACGATGGGCACCCAGATCAGCACCGCGGCCAGCACGGCTCCAAGAAGGCCTAGCGCTCCGACCGTTGCGCCGGGCGGGTAGAATGCGTGCGGTTGTACCCGCACCGAATCAGGTTCCGGATCTGAGGATAAAAGTGGTGCGGCCAAGGCCCCCAGCACCATCCAAAAAAGCATGGCCACCGAGCTTGTAACCTGGGCCATATTAACCTGATCGTATAGCAACATCCCCGCGGCTCCGAGCACACCGGCCAAAGCGACAAAGCGCCGGAATTCCGGCTTTAACTGGGTCCAGGCATGGGAGGCCAACACCATGCCGGTAACGGCGGCCAGGCCGTAAAGAGTATCGAGCAGGGCCACGTATTCCACTGTGTGCCGGGTGCTACCAAGCACCATGAAATGAATCGACCACCAGGCTAGGGTAAATATTGCCAAGCCCCAGAACGGCAGCGGCCGACACGCAACCGTTTTGCCGGGCGTGGTGGGCTGGGTTTCCAAAACCAGGCCAAAATAAATGGCAATCACCGCTGCCCAGAGCACCATGGCCGGAAGCCCCATTTCCGCAGCCACCCGGACCAGCACACTGTGCGGATTTTTAACATCTTCCGGCGCGCTGGGAAGTTTATACTGCGTATAATAGTAGCCGAAGTTATTTAATCCTACGCCCAGGAGCGGATGACGAAAGATCATCGGCACGGCACCCGTCCAATACTGCCAGCGAAACTTAAGGCTTTTGGTGGGAAGGCTGTGAAAATGAAAGCCCCAGATCAACAAACCTGCCGTTCCCACTGCCGCCAGCAGCACCACGGCAATGGCGAGATGGCGACGATGTCGCGCCACCCACTCTTGCCACCGCCATGCCGCCAGCAATGCCAACAGGCACAGAACGGCGCTGGCCAGCCCCCCTTTGCTTTTCGTCAAAACCACGACGGTCAGTCCGGCCAGAAAAATAACGCTTGAGCAGACCGCGAGAAATTGCGGCAAAGGAATGTCGGATGTGCTCGGCCCCGGCGGATCCGCTGCAACGCGGCGCGGGGTGTGGGGTGGCGGTAACTTACCGGGCGCGGCTGGCGGTGGAATCGATGCAGGAACGCCGGCCCGGGAGGCGAAAAGTGCCAGTCCCAAGGCCGCCACCAACATCAACAGGGGGCACATGGCCTCGGCAAAGGCATCGCTGAGGTCAAAAAAGCCGGTTACTTCCTGGGAATTCAAGCGGCCTATATAAAGCCTCATTTCCGGCGAGTTGAGTTTCCAGCCCATCTGACGCGCGTATTGCGCTTCATGCTTGAAAAAAAAGTGCATGGTTTCGGGAATTTCCACATAACGTTGATAAAACCCCTTCACACACAACATGGTTAAAAAGCCAACCATCAGCACCACCACCCATTGGCGTCGTCGATCTGTGTTGCAGAGGATGAACATGGCCCAACCGGCCAAGAGGCCCATGCCGGCATCAAAAACCCCGACCAGAGCAGCAAAATGGTTGGCAGCATGAAATGTGCCGGCAACCGCCAAAGCCAGGATCGCCACAATCAATGCCAGCAAAAGCCACGCAACTTTACGGATTTTTCCCGCGGCGATCAGGGCCAGCCCGGTCAGCGCCACAGTGACGACGCCGGCACCGACAATTTCCGCCGGTCCTGGAAAATGGAGCGCGGAGAGACTCTGGCCGCCGTGTCCTGCCGACACATGCGGTACCGTGCGGATGGTGACTTCCAAAAGGGTCATACGCACGGCCAGTACCAGCATCAGTCCGGAAAGCGCCGTCCAAGCCAGAAAAGTTTGCAGCCGTGGCTTCATATCAGGTGGTCTCCGACCCGCTCCAGAATTCCGACCACCACCAGAATCGCCACGCACTGCGTGGCAATGAGGATAGCTCCGTCATTGTTGGTCAAGGCGAGTAGCGGCGCGGAAAGACCACTGGCCAGGGTGACGGCATAAATGACCATAACCGCACCCCGCTGCGTGAAACCGTGTCGCGTAAGCCGGTGGGAAAAATGATTCGCATCGCCCTGCATGGGGCTGCGGTGTCGCCAGAGCCTTATGACGATAATCACAAAAAAATCGTACAAAGGCACGGCCGTGACGATCAGCGGCATAAAGATGGCCCACCATCTTGCGCCGCTGTGGTAATAGGTGGTGCGAATGGTCAGCGCCGCGAGAAAAAAACCCAACACCATGCTGCCGCCATCCCCCATGAAAATCGCCGCCGGCGGAAAGTTATAAAATAAAAAGCCCAGTATAGCTCCCAGATACAGCAGTAAAAGCCCCCCGATAAACCATTGTCCGGCGTGCAATGCCGCGAGAAAAAACATCAGCCCGCAGATAAACGCTACGCCCGCGGAAAGGCCGTCCATGTTGTCCATGAAATTAAAAGCGTTGGTCAGTATCACCACCCACAGCACGCTGGCGATACCCGAGACGATTTCTCCGCCCGGGAAGAGATGATCCAGCAGCGTGAGGATGCGAAAGCCTCCCGGGGCGGCAATTTCACCGCCGATAACCAAGGCTCCAGCAATGACCAATTGTCCCACCAGCTTGGGAACAGCGGCCATGGGCCGATGGTCATCAAATAATCCCAGCAGATGAATGGCCCCGGTGCATAAAAGCAATACCAAGGCCAGGCCGCGATGAGCCAGCAATCCCGGAATTTCCACGATCACCGACGTTGGCAGCAGATGGGCCAACCACGGCTGCTGCAACAGTGGAGTGAAAATAATTGCTGCCAAGAGCGGCAGACCAATGCCGCAGAAAATGGCCATGCCGCCATTGCGCGGTTTGGCCGAAACATGGACTTTGCGTTGACCGGGCTGGTCCATCATTCCCAGGCGCGGTGCCAGCCGAAGGGCGATGGCCGTGCCCATGGCGGAAAGCCCCAAGGCCGTAGCAAACAACACCAAGCCCAAAATCAACATAAAACCACCCTACACACCCTGCACCACATACCGATTTATACGCCTCCGTATCGCGCCGATCATCAGCCTCTGCCGCCCGGCCCCAATCTTTGCTCCAGTAGCTTCAAGTAAGCGTCCCGGGCCTGGGTTAAAAAATTCACGGCCACCGGGGTTTGATAATCCGCATAGGTCCAGG
Organism: Planctomycetota bacterium; assembly: GCA_021800165.1. GTDB lineage: Bacteria > Planctomycetota > Phycisphaerae > WQYP01 > WQYP01 > JABEVA01. Next base: position 23,930 of record JAJYZF010000014.1, read on the forward strand.
GCCATGGAGTCCAGCCGGTTTTGCTCCAGTGCAGCGTTACCTCGCCGTAAATGCCGTCGCCCAAATATACCCGATGGCTATGGTCCTTGGTGGATGCCAGTATCACCTTGGCCCGGTTGAGATATCCCGGGTCAATGTTAATGGGGCGTCGCGGCCCGTGGGCAAATTGTCGCGCCAGGATAAGCTCGATCTTGTTGGTCTGGTGTTTGCAGCGGATCAGTTGATCCGGGGCAAACAGCGTGCTGAAGCGCACCCACTGCCGTAACAATCCTTGACCCATTTCATCTTCATAATACGAAGTAAAGGTAAACGGTATGGGGGTAGACACAGCGTCAATAGGCCCATAGTAGTCTGTGAGTTCGCGCCGCGCGGCTTCAAGCTGGTTGGCGTCGGCGGCCAAAAGGCCTGCAAACCGCAATACCGGAAAGGCTGGAGTGGCAATTCCCATCTGAACTCCAATGACAATGGCTTTTGGTGCCTTACCGGGGCCATGGCCGACCTTGCGCCAGAGGCCCGGTGGTGGGAGCCGACGAAGCTTGCCCTACCGGCAACAACCGCCAAACCGTAACCGCAGCCGCATCGGCAGGCAAGCGCCGTGATGCTATCGGGAATAAACATAGGTGATGGGTATATGCCCGTTGCCTGGCGCGATCGTGGCGGCGGCAGCCTCCTCGGCCAGTATGGCAAGGCACGCCCGGCGATCATCATCGACGAAAAAGACCTGTTGACGGCTATTGCCGCGCTGGGTAACGTGACGTGGTATTTCTGGGATGGCAATGCGCGCGGTTCGAAGCATGAAGAATATCGTACCACAACCCGGCATGGGAGTCAATAAATCGGTGACTGTCCCTAGTTTCTGGACCCGGCTTGCACAGTAGCGCGCGTGGCCGGCGTGGCCACGTTGAGTGGCGCGAGGAACCGCAAACTCAGAATGGAGAAAAATGCTATGCAAGATGATTTTGTGGACGGTGCTCGCGGCGAGCGGGCGGGCGGCCGCTACCTTGTTTTTTGGGGCCTCGTCGTGGCCGCAACTGCTGTGCTGTGTGCCGTTCCATCCGGCCGGGGCCGGAGCGCCGTGGCAGCGGCCCCATCCGGAGGGCCTTGGGTGGTTGGGAAGGTGCCGCCAGCGCCGTGGAAGAGCAGGACAGCGCATGGTGTGCGTACGCTCATTCAAGCGCCGGCTCGTGTGAACGCTGGGTATCCGGTTGACGTCAGAATCACGCTGGTGAACCACGGGGATCTGTGGATAGCGGATCGGGGTCTTGTCCCAGCCTGGGGACTGCTGCCTCGGACATGGTGCTGGGGGCCTCGAACACGTTCTCCCGCGAAGCTTTTGCGCTACGCGGCCGGAGGGCGGCTGGGGGTAACATTGACGGGCAGCGGGCCGACGGTTTGCGCAGGGCCGGGGGCGAGCCTCGCCCTTCCTCGCCGTCTGCACCTCTCTCGCATCTTCGACCTGAGCGTGCCCGGCAGCTATGAAGTGCAGTTGGCGGGGGAAGGCCCGTTTTTCACAGCCAGCCCCGCTCATGGCGGGAGGATTGAGCGGCATCTGACGGGGCGGCTTTTGGTTAGCAACGTGATAAAAGTTCGGGTGCTGGCCCCGGCCACCGAGCCACCGGGACCGATCCTTAAGATTGCCGCCATCGGCACTACCCGGTCCGCCATTTGGGGCATGGCTGAAGATGGCGTTGAGATGGCGGCACAGGCCCGGCCATCCGCCGGACTGACGGCACGAGTGCGTCTGCTGTTTCGCTGCACTGGGCGGCGGCCAGCCGGGCTGCGCCTCACGGGGAATCCCCCGATTGACTTCCTCGGCGGGTGCGATGTGCGTGGGCCGTTTGTCGGCCCCGGTTATGTCAATCTCCCCGCCTACAAACGGATCATCGGCAAGCCCGCCCCTCTGACGGCCTACGGGCGGCAGCTTTCCAGGCCCGCAGGGGCGAGCCCGCCCGAAAAGATGTTCACGCTCAAGCCGGGCAAGGTATACGAATATTGGGTACCCCTCGTGCTGAATAGTTGGTTCGACCTGTCGTACAAGGGCGTGTACCGGTTTAAGGCACGGTTGGGCGGGACGCATTTGAACTCCGCTCCGATTCCACTGTTCATAGGCGTACCGCCGGCGGAATACAAACGCCCCGGCGACCTTTTCCGCGTGGTTCCACCGCGCTGGGCCCGCCGTTGAGGCCAGCGGGAGCAATGGGCGGATACAAAAATAGGGGTCTTCGGGCAAACGGGGAGTGCAACGGGGACGCAGCTCATTTATCCAAAATGGGTACCAAGTTATCGCGGCCCTGGCCGGGTGCGGTGTGGCAATCGGGTGGATATGGTTGGTCATCGGGCAGAAGCCGAGGATCGCCCCATTTGCGGCGGCAGCCTCCTCGGCCAGTATGGCAAGGCACGCCCGGCGATCATCATCGACGAAAAACACCTGTTGACGGTTATTGCCGCGCTGGGTAACGTGACGGGGTATTTCGGGGATGGCAATGCGCGAGGTTTACCCGGCATGGGAGTCAATAAACATGTGACTGTCCCTGGTTTCATTGAAAGGAAATGAATATTCGCGATCTGTTTAAACCTCCGGCGCGGTTGGTTTCGGCCTTGGCCGCCGGCCTGTTGGGCGTATCCGCCAGCATCTGCGCGGGTGCCGGCCTACCGTCCGGGAAGGCCCATGCAATCGGTGCGGCAACGAAGACTGCGGTCGGCACCGGCTTGGTGGCCGGGCCGGTACCCACGCCGTACGGGCTGGCCATGAGCATATCGCCGGTCGGCTCGGCAATCAAATCGGGGCAGCCTCTCGTTCTCAGATTAATTCTGAGGAATCGTGGTAGGACGCCGCTCAAGCTGTTCCTCGACACGTGGGGCAGCATCCTGACACGCTTTTCCGTAGTGGGCCCGGCACCGAGAAGCGGCCTCTGCCCCCTTTCTAGACTTGGGCGTCATCCGGCCTGGCGATACCCGTCCTTCGTGAGCGGGCACTGGGTCATGCATGCGCGCCTGGGTGGCGGGATCGTGACGGGCTTGGCACCTGGGAAATCCGTCGTCTTTCTGAGTCGCTACGTGGTCCCACCTTTCTTCGACATGACGGTTCCCGGCGATTATCGTGTTCAGGTCGGATGCGCGGGGATGGTCTCGAATGTCGCCACGGTCCGCGTTTCGGCCGACGGTACCAAGCCACCCACCAAGCCCCTCATTTCCGGGCCGCTCAAGGCAGCCCCAGGCACCGTTGGTGGGCCGCCAGGCCCACATTTTCATGGTGCCCTCCTTCCCGGGACACCCAGGGCAGCCGTGCGGTGGGGCAAGCCCTGGCGTGGGTTGGAGGTGCGAGTATTCCAGGCCGCCCCCGGCGGAACCACGGTGGGCGTGGTGCTGCGGAACGTGGGGAAAACTCGCGTCCACATCGGCCTTACCGGAGCGCCCGCCCAGGATTTCCCGGAAATTGCGGCAACTGGCCCGAACGCAGGCTTCCTGATTTCCGGCGGGCTGGCACCACGTCTGGTCGATTTTCGTAACAAACCGGTGCCGTCGAGCGCGTACGGTGCCTATTTGGCGGCGAGCGGTCCGGTGCGGACGCTAAAGCGCGCCACATATAACCTCGCGCCCGGGAAGGAATACTGGTACGCCGGGCAGGTTACCATAGGCTCTCGCGTTGATATGTCGCTGCCCGGAAAATACCGGGTTAAGCTTAGACTGGCGGGCACACGCTGCTGGTCTAACGTGGCCGTCTTGCCTTGAGGGCCAAGGGAGCAAAAAGCGGAGGCAGTTATAGATATGGCGCGGGTTAGGTGATTCCGCCTCCTCCGGTCTCAACGCCTATTACACGCCGCCATCGGATGCGCCGGAGGGCCAGCTTTCAGCCAGCTACGATTGGTCGGTTTCGCAGGTGCAATACAAGGCCATACAGGCGGACACATTTGGTGCTCCACCGGCGAATAGTTATACTGATTCCATCAGTCTCCCGATGCATCGGGATAAACTCCCCAACGCGTTTGGGGGCGACCTTGACATTTACGCCGGAGATTGGGGGCTATTGGCAGGTTTCGGTGGATTGCAGCGTGGCCGGGACGAATACCACGACAAATTTCCAATGGAAATGGGCCGGGGCGGCGCTGAATCTTAACGGCAGCGGTTGGACCGCGAGCGGGGCAAACTCCCCGAACCCACCGACCACCACCAGCCCGGCTACGGAGCCGACGTGGACGGCGAACATAAAATCGGTAACGCCCGCTGCGATCACAAGCGTCTGGGAACGGGCGGAGGATCAACGATGAAAAGCTCGCTAACAGCTCAATTTTCTCGGAAAGGAGCGCCTTGGCCGGCGGCCCTTGCCTTGCTGGCTACCGCAATGTCGGCACAGGTCTCGGTCGGGCACATGTTTCTACGCCGCATCCTGCTGAGATCAGCGCACGGTGTCGCCGCGGCCCTGAGGCCTGTGGGGCAAAGTACAACTCTAGCCGCGACGGTGGAGAATCGCGGGCACAGCGTGGCCTACGTCATGACCGAGAAACCATGCGGGTGGAGGATCGTAATCGTTAACGATGACCTCGCTGTCCCCGCCAGCACCAAAGCGGGAAGGCTGCTGAAGGCCGCCCACAGCGCGCTGGAGACGAGGCCTAACCTCAGGTACGTGCCACTGGAGCCGGGGAAATCGGTGGCCACTAAGATCTCGTTGCGGAAATATTTTCTACTGGTGCCCGGAAAATACTTCGTTCAGGTGACCCGCCCCGTCGGTTTCGGCACCGGTGACCAGCCTTCCAAGCTGGTGTGGATAGCCTGTGGTCCCATTGAGCTGACGATTTCGGCCAACGGCAAGATCACGTGGCGGACGAGGGATGTCAAGTGGCCGGTCCCGCCGCCGCGAAAAATCCCGCCGGGGCCGCGTGTGGAATTCGCCGAGCTTCCCCAAACCGGGCCTATCGCGGCCTTGGCCGGCGAGGCGTTGGCGGGCGCACCGGGCACGTTCTTCCTGTTCTCGGGGACGCAGTCGCCGCTGCCCGCGCCGACCGGCACGGACCTTTCGGCGCTTCCGCAGTGGGACAACAACGTATTTCCGGCGTGGAATGACCCGCAATGGTCGGTCGTGCAGGCACCCTGACCTGCAGCTCCCGGAGGCAGTTATAAGGAACAATGTCTATGTCAACGCGTATCCGTATTTCGCTGCTGGCACCACTTGTATTTCTGTCACTGGCGCTGGGCATTCAGCTACCCGGCCTAGCTTCTCCCCCCGCTGGCCCAGGATTTTTGGCAATCCGTCCCGCCCCCAAAGCCAGTTTCCATGGGGCGGTCATTTCGGTTAATCCAAAACGCCGCGGCTTGGCCGTGAGCGCCGTGATCGTGAACCGTGGGCCGGGTGCGTTGTGGGTCTTTGAGCACGGCGAGCTTATCGGCTGGCGACTGCGGGCATTCTCAGGCGATGGGAGGCCGCTGCGCCTGAAGCGGCGGAGCCCCCGGAAACGCAGATCGCGGACCGTGGTTTTGCGCCCCGGTATGTCGCTGGCAAGAACCTTTAACCTCTCGGCATGGCCGGAACTTAGTAAAGAGGGCGTCTACTACCTCTATGTGGAGAGGGCCGTTGCCCTCCCGACCGGTCCGGGTGGTGCCACCGTAGGCTCGCCTATCCTACGGCTTACCCTCCGCAAGGGCGCTCCGGCGGCTTGGAAGGTGGTGCCTGCCGTGCCGAAACCGGCCTACCACTACCGGCCTCCGCGTCCCCCGCCCCCGTTCCCGCCCTATCGTGTCCCGAGAACCGGTCCGATCGCCACGTTGGCCGAAATTTCCGCGGCCGTGCATGGCGGCGACCTCGGTGCGGTCAGGCGGCTGTGTTACCACGGTCGCCGAGAGCCGTCGCCATTTTACGTTGCCAGCGCGGAGGAGGCAATTGCGGCAGCGAAGATGTGCGCGGCTGTTGGAAAAAAATTTGGAGGCGACACCGGTGCGAAGCTGGAACGTGGGCTGACGTTGTTGCACCCGACCCCTGAGTCCTTCTCGCGCTTCGTGGCCGAGCTGGACCCACGCTCACTCACGGTTGCGCGCGGAAGGGCCTCCGTCGGTATCTTGTGTTTCCACGCTGGTAGGTTCGTCCCAACCGGCAACGGATTCCGTTTCCGCGAGATCGGGGGCCGTTGGCTGCTGGACTCCCGGGCCACCTGGAGCACCGGTGCCGGCGTGAGTCGGCGGGGCTATCGCTTGGATGTGGAATACATGTTGGCCGGAGCTCGACTTTTCGGCTCGCTGAGGAGCAGCGTTGCCGCTGGAAAATTCGCAACCTTGGGGGCCTTTGAGTCCGCAATGGGTCGGCGTCTGGCCCTCCTAGAGGATCGATTCATGCGGAGAGCAACCGGAGGCAGCCGGGGGTGGGAGAAGTTCGAACGGCGGTTCCTCCTTAAGAAAAAAAAGTCCGCCGGAGCACCGAAGGACGCCCCTAGGAACCAGCCGTAGCGGGTACGCCCGGTACCTCGGCAGGCCAGCTTTCAGCCAGCTACGATTGGTCGGTTTCGCAGGTGCAATACAAGGCCGCCCAAGCGGACGCATTTGGTGCTCCACCGGCGAACATTTATACTGATTCCATAAGTCTCCCGATGCATCGGGATAAGCTCGCCAGCGCGTTTGGGGGCGACATTGACATTTACGCCGCTGATCGCGGGATATTGGCAAATTTCGACGAGTTGCAGCGTGATCGTGAGGGTGCATAAGGAGTGCCAACCCGGGCCGGTGGCCAACCGTACCCGGCCATTGTCAACGGCGCGTCGCCAGATCACAACGGTGATCAAGGTGGAGTATAAAAATTGTAGTTCATGGTGTAAAATTGTCCCGTTGTCGCTGAAGTACCAGGCGGGTACCGTCTGAATTTTGCGTGGAATGTGCCGGGCCGTGACATCGGAGGCTGGACCTTGGGCATATAGGGCAGCGTGTAGTAGAGGATCCTGTGGCTCATAGAAACCTCATTCATCGCTGCATAAGCCGTCGGCGGTTCGGGGGGCTTTCGCGGTGGGTTTTTGTTGTCTGGGCGATGGTGTGCCTGCTGTGGGGCGGCACGACCGTGGTTGCGGCGGGGACGGCTCCGCGGCGACCAATACGGCTATATTTCTGGACGATTTCGCGCGATCGGGGGGTGGAAGCGATTGTGCATCAGTTTGAGGCGGATCATCCGGGTGTGAAGATTGTGGCATCGCTTTATGACGGCGGTACCAACGGATCACAGCGTCTGGCCACGGCCATTATGGGCGGCGCGCCGCCGAATATCGTCTACCAGGATCGTTTTACCATCGGGCAGTGGGCGGTGTTGGGGGCGTTTTACCGGCTCAATGACCTTATCAGCCAGAGCATGGCGCGGCAAAATCGCGGTGGTCCGGAGGGTATCAATTCCGCCGATTATTATCCCTTCTGCTGGCGGGAAGCATCGTATCGGGGAGGGGTTTATGGTATTCCCACCGGCACTGAGGTGCGGGTGCTTTTTTATAACTCCGACGAACTCCGTCAGGTCGGTCTGGTAAACACGCTGGGCCGGGTGGCACCGCCGAAAACCTGGGGCCAGCTCGAGCGGGACGCCTTGAAGCTCTGTCGCCGCAACGCTGCCGGGGATTTGACGCGACTGGGCTTTGCTCCGAACTACGGCAATAGCTGGCTTTATATTTATGCCTTCCTGGACGGGGGAAGATTTATGAACCGGGCCGGCACGCTTTGCACGATGGATTCGCCGCCAGTGGTCAAGGCCCTGGCTTACATGGCGCGCTTGTACCGCTTGCAGGGCGGCATCAATCGGGTGGATGCGTTTGTTAATGCCGGTTCCGGCCCGCAGTTCGACCCTTTTTTGAGCGGCAGATTGGCGATGAAGATTGACGGCAACTGGGTGCTCAACGAGATCGTTCGCTACCAGCGGCATTTGCGTTTCGGCGTGGCTTATCCGCCGCCGCTACGGGGTCATGGGTCCGCCACATGGAGTGGTGGCTTTGCCCTGGTGATACCGAAAACGGCGAGCCATAAGCAACTGTCATTTGATTTCATACGGTTTTTTGTCAGTCAGCGCGGGGCGCAGATCTATAACCGCGTGAACAACCGCTATTACGCGGCGCGTGGACGCACGTATCTACCCGACTTTACCGCCCAGCCGGCGATTAATCGCGAAATGTATCGGCGCTATGTGCGGGGGAATCCCAACATGCCGCCGCGTGTAGCCAAAGCCATGCACACCTGTTATGAACTCTTGAAGATCAGTCATAACCGGCCGGTTACACCGGTGGGCGATTATATGTGGGACCAGATGTTGGAGGCCCAAAGCAGCGTGTTTCGCGCGGGTATGAGTGCACAAGCCGCCCTGACGCGGGCGACCAAAAAGGTGCAGCGGCGATTGAACCGCATTTTACATCCAATTCCGGCGGCCCGGTTGCCGGAGGGTGTGGTGATGGCGGTGCTGGCCGTGGTGGCGGTGGTATTGGTGCTGGCGGGCTTTTGGCGGGAGTGGCGGAAGAACAGGCTAACGCAATGGCGGCGGTCGCAGACGGCCATGGGGTGGATGTTTGCAGGTCCGGCGGTGGCGGGGTTTCTTATCTTTTCGTTGGGGCCGATGGTGGCTTCGCTGCTGTATAGTTTTTGTCGGTACAATTTGCTCCACGCTTCGCGTTGGGTGGGGCTGGAAAATTACCAGCGTGTATTGATGGGGCATTCGCTGTTCTGGTATTCGCTGGCCAATACGGCGTATATGCTTATCGGCGTGCCGTTGGGTATGGCGGTGGGGTTGGCGTTGGCGATGTTGCTCAATACGGAGGTGCGCGGCATCCGACTGTATCGCACCATTTTCTATTTGCCGGCGGTGGTGCCGGCGGTGGCGGCGGCGTATTTGTGGATGTGGATCCTGAATCCGGTGAATGGTTTACTCAATTCGCTGTTAAGGGATTTTGGGGTGGCGCATCCGCCGCTGTGGCTCAACAGTCCGTCGTGGTTGCTGGGGTCCAAGGCGGGAATTATTTTGATGGGGTTGTGGGGCGCTGGTGCGGGAATGATTATCTGGTTGGCGGGGCTTAAGGGCATACCGACGCAGCTCTATGAGGCGGCCAAGATGGACGGTGCGGGTCCGGTGCGGCGGTTTTGGAATATCACACTGCCGATGCTCACGCCGTACATTTTCTTCAACCTGATTATGGGGGTGATCGGCACGATGCAGATTTTCAGCCAGTCGTACATTATGACCTCGGGTGGGCCGGACCATTCGACGGATTTTTATGCGTTGTATCTGTTCAATCAGGCCTTTAAGTATTTTCGGATGGGCTATGCCTCGGCCCTGGCGTGGCTTCTGCTGCTTTTGATATTGGCTCTGACGGCGATACAGTTTTGGCTGAGCCGGAGATGGGTGAATTATGATGTGGTGTAAACCAGGCGCGCCGCCTCGGCGGTGGTGCCGGGAAGAGTTGGTATGAAACGATTGCTGTTTGCGGGCGGGCTGTGGCTGGAAACGGTGTTGATGGCGGCGCTGGCTACGATTATTGTTCACCGCACCTTGCCGGACAATGCCGGAGAACTGACCTGGGCCCTGGGCGTGCTGGCTATTTTTGCGGGTGCTGCGGCTTTTCTTGCGCCCATGGGACTGCTGCAACGTTTAACGCTTCAAGGGGCGCTGATCAGCGGAGCGTGTCTATTTATCCTGCCTTTTTTGTGGCTGGTGGGTACGAGTTTCAAATACAACCGGGAAATTTTTGTGCAGCCACCACATTGGCTGCCGGCCTTGCCAAGAGAGGTCATCCGCTCTCCGTATCTGGTGAAACGCTATGTCCGTTTGCCGCCGCCACCACATGTTGGCAAGAGCCGCTGGCGCGCCATGGCTTTGGCCTTGGAGCAAAACTTGTGGCGGCAAGCACGTCCCCTGCTGCCGCAGAAGGAGTTGGCCCTTATTGGTGTTGGTTCGGCGCGTGCGGTGATGGGTCCGATGCTGGTCCATAGGCTCCAGAAGTTCGAGCCGCCGGGGTTTTGGAATCAGCCCACCTCGGCGATCTGTCAAAAGGCGGTGGCGGCGATGACTGCTGGGCGGGTTCGCTCAGCGTGGGAGCGGGCTTATCGTGGACTAAAGCTCTCCGGTATTACGCTTACCGATACCCACTATCATGATGCTGCGGTGCAGCCTGCGGATATTGGTTGGCGGGTCAGTTCGCCGGCAAGGTTACTGCGGGGTGAGCCGAATCTGGTGGCGTACAACTTAGCGCAAGGTCATGGGTTTACGATTCAAGCCGATTTCACGTTGCCGAAATCGGTGCATCATCTGCTGGGCATTACCATTCCCATCCACGAAGATCGCTCCTGGCAATATGTGCGGGTGTCTTTGCGGGTGGGAGTGGTGCGTTACGTATCTAAGAATCTTATGTTTTTGGGCAATCGGCGCTGGCAATCGCTGATATTTCATCTTCATGATCGCGATCCGGCCAATGAGACCAATATGGGTATTTTCCCGTTGTATCGCAGCGGCGTGGTTGACGTTCACGCGTTGCAGATGCCGGGTGCAGTGCAAGTTAAGCTGCATGTGACCAAAATTTCGCCGGCGGCTGCGGCTTTCTATAAGTTTACCGATTCTTACCGGCAGGCCTGGTACGCCGATCGGCATTGGTTGGATTACCTGTTCAACAGCGTGACGGTGGTGATATTGTGCGTCATTTTTCAGGTGATCAGTTGCTCCATGGCGGGGTATGCCTTTGCCCGCTTGCAATGGCCGCTGCGGGATAAAATATTTGCACTGCTGCTGGCCACAATGATGTTGCCGGGAACGGTCACCATGATTCCGGTCTTTCTGATCTTCAAACATCTGGGTTGGTACAACACGCTCTTACCACTGTGGGTGCCGGCCGTTTTCGGTAGCGCATTTTTTATATTTCTGCTGCGGCAGTTTATGCGCAATATTCCCCGGGAGTTGGAAGAGGCTGCGTTGATCGATGGCTGCGGGTGGTTTGGCATCTATTGGCGGATTATTATGCCGCTGATGAAGCCGGCGCTGGCGGCCATCGCCATTTTGACGTTCATGGGCGTGTGGAATGATTTTATGACGCCGTTGATTTATCTTTCCAGTCCGAGCCGTTACACGCTGCCTCTGGGCATGTACGAGTTTTCCAGTGCCCATGGCGGGCAGTTTGGCATGATGATGGCGGCGGCAACAATGATGACCTTGCCCGTGGTGGCGGTGTTTTTCGTGGCGCAGCGGTATTTTATTCAAGGCATCACCCTCACGGGTATGAAGGGGTGATATGGGGCGGTAGAACGTGGAACATCGGCCTGATTTTGGAGCAAGTGTAGAAGCAGTGCCGACACCATACCTGAATCCTCAAAACTTCAGGGGGGAGAAATGGATCGCGGATACTGTGAGTGGTTCCAACACAGAGCCGCATAGCGGTTCGGCGGGTTTTTGTAAAAAGGAGTTTTTATGGCGGCAAATCCGGCCTTGGGGGTGGTGTTTCATTGGATTGGCGGGTTGGCGTCAGCCAGTTTTTATGTGCCTTATCGCAAGGTTCGGCATTGGTCTTGGGAGACGTATTGGCTGGTGGGCGGATTTTTTTCCTGGATTGTGGCACCGGTGTGCTTTGCGGCGCTGCTGGTACCGGATTTCTGGCGGGCTATTTTATCTCCGAAGACTGAGCTGGTTCATGCTTTTGGAAGATCCATGGAACTGCATAATGGCGGTATTCTGGCTTTAACCTATATTTTCGGAGCCTTGTGGGGATTGGGCGGATTAACTTTCGGCCTCACCATGCGTTATTTGGGTATCGGGCTGGGCATGGCGATCGCGCTAAGTTATTGTGCCGCCTTTGGTACGTTGATGCCGCCGATTTTTGACGGTTCCATCCTGCAGATCGCCCATACTCTCTCCGGGCAAGTTATTTTGCTGGGGGTGGCGATATGCCTGCTGGGTATTGCACTTAGCGGAGCCGCTGGTATGTCCAAGGAAAGGGAGATGCCGGAGGCCCAGAAAAAAGCCGCGGTGAAGGAATTCAACTTCGGCAAGGGAATTGTGGTGGCCACGTTCTCCGGAATCATGAGCGCCTGTTTCGCCTATGGCCTGGCGGCGGGCACTCCGATAAATACCGTGGCCCGGCAAATTCTAGTGCAGCACCATCGAGCGGTATTCTGGGACGGGTTGCCGGCGTTGATCGTGGTCTTGCTGGGCGGGTTTACCACTAATTTTATCTGGTGTGCCATCCTGCATTTTCGCAATCGCAGCGCCCATGAGTACCTGGCTTCCACCGCCCGGCCGGATGAGAATCGGATCGTGGCGGCGGTGGATGGACCTGGATATGGCCAGGCCCCGGAAGCTATGAACGCCGAACAGGGGGCCGCGTTGAGATCCGCGGCCAAAGAGCCATCGGTACCTCTGCTGATCAACTATGTCTTTTGCGCGTTGGCCGGAACTCTTTGGTACTTGCAATTTTTCTTTTACACCATGGGACAAACGCAGATGGGGCCGTATAAATTTTCGGGTTGGACGTTGCACATGGCGAGTATCATTATTTTTGCCACGCTCTGGGGCGTGGCGCTGCATGAATGGAAAGGCTCGAGCAAACGAACCCATGTTATTATCGCGGTGGGTTTGGCGGTGTTGGTCGGCTCCACCGTGATTGTGGGCTATGGAAACTACCTGAAGATCAAACCGAAACATGCCGTTCCGGCGGTTGAGAAAGTGCGGGCGGCGGGCCGCCGCGCCCAATTCGCGCGGATCGGCTAAGTGGGATAATGGCAGCGGATGGTGGAGCGCAGGCCGCCACGTGGCGTCCATTCACTGATGACGGTCAATCGTTGTGGTTGGAGCACGGCGACGAGATCATCGAGAATGCGGTTGGTGACATCCTCGTAGAATATCCCGCGATTACGGAAGCTCTGGAGATACAACTTAAAACTTTTAAGTTCCACACACAACGCGGCGGGAACGTAAATCAGGCGAATCGTGCCAAAATCAGGCTGGCCGGTCTTGGGACACACCGACGTAAATTCCGGAGCGATATGTTCAATTTCGTAGGCCCGATCGGGGTGCGGGTTATCAAAGGTCTCCAAGATGCTTTTAGGACTGCTGGGCATGATGGGGCTATCCTTTCAAAAACGGTTCATCTTCATACGCCGCGCCGATTGCCATATAAGCTGATGTGCAAACGTGCTCCAAAGCGGTAGCCGCGGGCTTTGCAAAGTTCCGCCAGCCATGTTCCTTTTTTTTGGAGTTCGGCGGCATCAATTCCTTCCGGCATCAGAAATATATTTTCCCGTTGCGGGGTAAGATCAGCAAACGTGGCCAGCAGGCTTTCCACCTCGATGAGGTCTTCCGGGCCGCAGATCACGAATTTCCACTGCCGGTGTTTTATCTTTGTGGATCGGACAAATTGCGTCAACGTGGGGATATCGATGCGGGCGGATTCGTGAGTCTTGGCGAACGTGCCATCGGCCCGGTCATGGGGAGTTGAATTGGCGAGTTTCGGACTGATGCTGGCCAGATCGACGGCGATATTCCGCCAGAAGGTGCCGGCGGTTTCAAGCGTGACGTATTTTTGCCGGACCTTAAGCTGCGCCGCCAGTTCCACCACCTCGGCCTGAATCAACGGTTCTCCGCCGGTAATCACGACATGCTCCACCGCGTGGCGGCCAACCTGGTCTAAAATGGCCCCGATGGACATTTCCGCGCCCTGCGGGTTCCACGAGGCGTAGGGGGTGTCGCACCACCGGCATCGCAAGTTGCATCCACTGGTACGTATAAATACGGATGGCATTCCCAGCCACTGGCCCTCACCTTGGATACTTAAAAATATTTCCGAAATTTTCACCCCGGCGTCTCCGCCGCAGCCTGACCATACGCAATCGGATCCGGAACCTGGCAGGCGGCAAACCCCGCACGCCGCAACTTGCACGCATCGCAGCGGCCGCAGCTTTTGCCATCCGGCGCGGGATCATAGCAGGAAATGGTATCCGCATAATTGACGCCCAGCGTCAGGCCGAGCCGGATGATTTCAGATTTGCGCAGGTTTATCAGGGGGGCGTGAATTTGAATTTTCCCCTGGCCTTGCACCCCAGCGCGGGTGGCCAGATTGGCCAGTGCGCCAAAGGCCGAGATAAACTCGGGGCGGCAATCCGGGTAACCGGAATAATCGAGGGCGTTAACCCCGATGAAAATATCCCGACTGCCCAGCACCTCGGCCCAGGCCAGGGCAAAGGCCAGAAAAATGGTATTTCGTGCCGGCACATAGGTAATGGGAATTTCGGCGGCCATTTCATCCATCGAACGGTCTTTCGGCACCGCCACCGCGCTGGTCAGCGCCGAGCCGCCAAAAACTCGTAAATCTATGGGAACTTCAATATGCCTTTGCACCTTGGCCGCCGCGGCAATACGCCGGGCACACCGAAGTTCCAGTTCATGCCGTTGGCCGTAGCGAAAGCTAAGGGCAAAACACTCCAGGCCATCCCTTGCGGCCATGGCCAAAACGGTTGCGGAATCAAGTCCGCCGCTTAAGAGAATCACGGCGCGTGCCGACATCTTTAAACTCCAGATATCCCAATCGCATGGACCAAATCTTGTCGCGCGTTACATGCCCAGCACATCGGCCATGGAATAGCGGCCGGGAGTTTTTCCGGAGATAAACCGGGCCGCCTGCAAGGCTCCACGTACAAAGGTATCCCGTGTGGAAGCGATGTGTTTGACCTCTACCCGTTCTCCCGCGGCGGCAAAGTACACTGTGTGCTCTCCCACCACATCGCCCAGGCGCAAAGCGTGCATGCCGATGGTTCCGGCTATCCGTGGAGCTTCGGTGCCGTGTCGGCCGTGAACCAGATGTTTATCCAATGATCGGCCGGTGGCCTTGGCGATGGAATCGGCCAGGGCCAGCGCGGTGCCGGATGGGGCATCTTTTTTCTGGTTATGGTGCGCCTCGACAATTTCAATGTCATAAGCCGAGCCCAGTTGCCGCGCCATATCCGCCACCGTACGCAGAAGCACGTTCACGCCAAGGCTGGTATTGGCCGCCTGCAAAATAGCGATATCCTTGGCGGCGGCATCAATAAGGGCATGGTCCGCCGAGGTTAGCCCCGTAGTGCCGATGACCATGTTTATTTTTTTCTGCCGGCAGATATCCAGAAGGAGGCGCGTCGCGGCCGGCGCGGAAAAGTCGATCAGTACATCGGCCGGGGCGGTTAACGCGGCGGATACGCGAACACCCGCACCGCAATCCCGGCCCAGCAGCGGCGAAGCCGCGGATTCCAGGGCTGCGGCCAGACGGAAGTATTCGGGTTGCTCCAAAACCAACGCAATAAGCCGGGTTCCCATTTTGCCGCCCGCCCCGGAAATTGCCACGCGTATGGGGTTCGCACTCATCAGAAAAATCACCATCCTAAAAAGTTCGGGAGTTTCATCAGTCCGGTGCACCCGACCGACCCTCGAAGTGAGGTTCGCGGTTGAACCTGGCCCCGCTTTCCCGTGTGAACGCCGGCCGCCGTGCAATCCTAACCGTAACTTCAATCAGCGCAAAGGGCCGATCGACTTATTACCAGCTTTGCGCCTGGTACACATGGCTTTATGCGAGGCGAATTCTTAGCCCAATTCAGGCCCGGCGAGCCAACGATTGCCTAACCCTTGCTGGAATTGCGGCTCTGCGGTAGGCTCGCCCAAGTTGGTAAGTCCTTGTGGAGTAAAAAATGACGCATCTTGGAAAAATCGGCCAAACTTTTGGGGAATCTCAGTGTGATGGAAACGGCCGGGCGATGCCGGGGGCCACGCAAGCCAATCTCGTTCCCATTGTCGTGGAAAAAAGCGGCCGGGGTGAACGCAGTTACGACATCTTTTCCCGACTGCTGCGTGACAGAATCGTGTTCCTGGCAGGGCCTGTGGATGACGAAATTGCCAATCTTATTATTGCCCAGCTTTTGTTTTTATCGAATGAGGATTCCAAAACCGACATCAACATGTATATCAACAGTCCGGGTGGCTCGGTGACGGCCGGCCTGGCTATTTACGACACCATCCAATTTTTGCGGTGCGACGTGGCCACGACCTGTGTGGGTTTGGCGGCGAGCATGGGAGCGTGGTTGCTGGCGGCGGGTAAAAAAGGCAAGCGCTATGCCTTGCCCAACAGCCGCATCATGCTCCACCAGCCCTTGCTTTCAGGCGTGATGCAGGGCACGGCCACGGATTTATCCATTGAAGCCCGTGAGCTGCTGCGGCTGCGCGAACGCATGTTTCAAATTATGGCCAACCACACCGGCCAATCTGTGGAAAAAATCCACAAAGATTGTGACAGGAACCTCTGGCTGGAAGCGGACGAAGCGGTGGCATATGGTGTTGTGGATAGCAAGCTTGAGCGCATGCTGCGGCCGACACCGGGGCGCGGTGGAGATATGGCTCCGCCAGCGGGTGAAACGGATGTGGCGGATCAGTGAGGTTGGGTAGAGTCCTGCGGCTTGAAGGGAAACCGGATGCGGTTGACAAGTTCACTTTATTCCCGCGCTGGCACTGCCGTCGGCACGGTGGCGGCTTTGGGCCTCATCTTCCTGGTCGGATGTGCCAGCACACCTGGTGGCTATCGGGTGTTTCAACAGAATATTACGCTGCAAAATGAAAATGCGGCCTTAAAATCTAAACTTCACAGACAACAGGCCGAGTTGAAAGTGCTGGAGGCCCAGCTTGCCGCCAAAACTCCGCGCGTTGCCACACTGCCCGCGGCCCGCCTAGGGGAACTTTTCACGGTTCATGCGATCAAGATACAAAGCGCGACAAACACGGCCAGATTTCATGGTGGAAAAACCTTACGCGGCTTCCGCGTATTTGTGGCGACTTTAATGGCGGACGGACATCCACTTCCTGCCACCGGAAAATTTACCATCAGTGCTTTTGATCTGGCGGTAAAAACCGGCGCAACGAGAATTGGCCACTGGGCTTTCAGCGCCCGCCGCAGCAAGAAGCTCTGGTATGGCCAGTTCGGCCTGAACTGCTTTGCCTTTGATTGCCCTTGGAAGCGTCCGCCTGCCCATGCCCAGATCACTTTCCGCGTGCGTTTTCGTGATGCCTTGACGGGTCGGATTTTTACCGCCCAGCGGCTGGTGCGGGTAAATCTGGCCGGCCGGTAGTCGAAAGACCTTCACGTATCGTCCTCGGGCGGTTTATCGCCCATGCGCTTTCCCGCAAGTTTCCAGGCATCCACATACCTGGTTTTGCGGGATTTTCCGGGTGGATATCCCAGCAACACCGAGCGCAGCGTCAAAATCAGGGATATGGTCAGCAAGACGCCAAGCACTACCAAAGCCATGAGCAAACCGGCCCGAGCCAGATCTAACACCGCCGGATGAGGTCCGGAGGTTGAGGTGGTTGGTGGCGCATGGGTCGATGGTGGCCAGACGGCGGGGGCCGTGGCAGGAGCGGCGGATTGGGTCAGCAGGGGATCAACCGCTTGCATCCAGAGAATCACAATAGCGACCACTGTGGCCACGGAAATCAGGATCCAGATAAGCGAACGGTAGGCCATGGCATCCCGCAGTTATAACTTCCAGGCGGTTTTGGCGCGGGGATTAAAGTGATGCCCTTGATCCATCTGTTGGAGCTGCTGCTTTTCCGCGTCTGTCAACTCCTCGGGCAATTGAATAATAATGCGACACAACTGATCGCCGGGCGGGCCACTTCGTGCCGGGACACCCCGTCCCTTCAGGCGCAGTTTCATACCGCCCACAATGCCCGCCGGTACGCGCATTTCCAGCGGACCATCGATAGTGGGTACCCGAATCGTGGTTCCGGAAGCGGCCTCACCGGCGGAAATCGGCACATCCAAAATGATATCCTGGCCGACGCGCACAAAGTAGGGATGAGCATCCACATGAATGCTGATGATTAAATCGCCGCGGCTGCGCCCACCCATGGCCGGCTGGCCCCGTCCACGGACGCGAACCTTGGACCCTTCGTGAACTCCGGGTGGAATCTTCACCGCGATGGTCTCGGAATGTGCGCGATTGACCGTATCGAGGCGTAAATCCAGGGTAGTACCTTTGATCGCCGCTTCAAAACTCAACATGACTTCATGGGTGATATCCGCTGTGGCCGGGGCCTCCGGTGCTTCGGCAAAGCCTCCGGAAGCGTACGGATTGCGGCTGCCGCGGTTTCTGCGGTTGCCGACGAAGCTTTCAAAGATGTCATGAAGGTCCACCTCGCCAAAGTCCACCGTTGCCCCACCAGGTGTTTGGGTGGCATAACGGAATCCACCCTGCCGACGACCGGAAGCAGCGGCCGCAGCCGCGGCTTCCGCCGCCGCACTGCTGCTGACTCCCGCGTGGCCGAACTGGTCATAAGCCTGCCGTTTCTTGTTGTCGGTGAGAATGTCATAGGCTTCCTGCACCTCTTTGAAACGGCGCTCCGCAGAGGGATCGTTGCGATTGACATCGGGATGATATTTGCGGGCCAGTTTGCGGTAGGCCTTTTTTAAGTCTTCAGCGCCGGCGGTTTTGGAAACGCCCAGCACTTCGTACAGATCTCGTTTTGTTTC
This sequence comes from Planctomycetota bacterium, assembly GCA_021800165.1. Taxonomy (GTDB): domain Bacteria; phylum Planctomycetota; class Phycisphaerae; order WQYP01; family WQYP01; genus JABEVA01. The sequence goes on from JAJYZF010000014.1 coordinate 42,397, forward strand.
AGCCATATTATTTCAACCTGCAATAACCAACCAACTTCCTTGCACTGTGGGTATTATACAAATCAGACCGCTCCTTGGCGCACGGCGCTAGGCAATGATGGAATCTTCCAATTGTGGGCGTGGATTAACCACGATGGCTCTGGGTTCGGTGGGGCAGGTGTTTTCGCACAGGCCGCAGCCAATACAGCGATCCAATTTTACCAGCACCTTGCCACTCGATGAACTGATTACCAGAGCGTTAATGTCCGCCGGACACGCTTCGAGGCAGAGGCGACAATCTTCGCCGGAACTGCGCAGACACTGCTGGTGGTCTACTTCGGCGCGACCGATGCGGATGGCGGACTTATCAACTAAAACCAAGGCACCGGTAGGGCAGTTTTTCATGCAGGAAAGATCCGCACATACGACGCACGGTGAAATTTCCGGTACGATGTAGGGAAAGCCACCAGCCACCATTCCCGATGGGTCTATTTGTATCGCCTTCACCGGACACACCTCTACGCATTTGGCGCACCGGGAGCAGGCGAATTCAAAATCACCTGCCGGCATCGCTCCAGGTGGACGCAAAATGGCTCTGGGGTGTGGGCTGGTGTTGTAGGAATCGGGCGGCTCTGACGGCAGATCGTCATCATCGAAGCCGGCAGGGTGTTGGCCTTGCAGGGCCTGAGTAACCGGTTCCATCCGATGCTCCAAAATGGCGGCCAGTGGGCCGACGGCCTCGCGCATAAGTTTGGTGAAAAACGCACGTCGATTGGGAACAGGGTTGCTTGGCGTTTCCACCACGGATTCCGAAGGTTTGCCGGTGGTTCTCGCTGCGGTCAGTGCGGCATCCTTGGCCTGGGCACCAGCGGTAATGGATGAATCCGATGGGACTGCTGGTGGGAGGTCTTCGGGCACGCCTGGGACGGTTGGCGAAAAATCGGTCGGACCCGATGGTGTTGGGATGGATTCATCAGCGTGGCTCATCATGATTTATTATATTGATTTCTTTGGACTTTGACATCCGGGGTTGGGTGGGCCTGCGGCTGGCCGGCACCCATCCCGGAGTCCTGGCCGGCGGTTAAAGAAGCCTCTGCCGCCGATCAATACCCATATCGCCCAATTCCATGTAGACTGTCGCTTGGCGTTAGCGAACCAGGCGTTAGCGAGCTAGGGAATCGAAACCTCATGGCGAACAACTCCAAGCAACCACCAGCCCGTGCGGCGCTGGAGGGATTACATCATCGCGCATCGCGGCGGCCCCTGGTCGCCTGGAAACTGGCCTTGGCGGTGATTGGACCGGGGCTGGTCGTGATGTTGGCCGACACCGATGCCGGCAGTGTGATCACCGCGGCCCAGAGCGGGGCCCAATTCGGCTATGCGCTTCTGTCGCTGCAAATCCTGCTCGTGCCGATTCTATTTATCGTGCAGGAATTAACGGTTCGTCTGGGCTTGGTAACGCGCAAAGGCCATGGCGAATTGATATCGACCCGTTTTGGCCGCGGCTGGGCGTGGCTTTCGGTAAGCACGTTGATGCTCAGTTGTGTTGGTGCTCTTTTGACTGAATTTGCGGGAATTGCGGGCGTGGGGTTGTTATTTGGGGTACCAACCTGGGCCAGCGTCCTGGGCACAGTGGTGTTTCTGGTGATGGTGGTGGCTTCAGGTACCTATCGGCAGGTGGAAGTGGTGGCAATTTTGATAGGGCTCTTTGAGTTGGCCTTTCTGGGAACCGCCGTGGCCTCCAAACCAGACTTGGCCAGTATGTTCAAGGCCTGTCGGGATCTCCCCATCGCCAATCATGCTTTCCTGTTTTTGGTGGCGGGCAATGTGGGGGCGGTGATTATGCCGTGGATGATTTTTTATCAACAATCCGCAGTGGTTGATAAGGGCCTGAAAATAGAGCACCTGAAAGCGGAACGATGGGATACCCTTGGCGGTGCGCTGGTGACGCAGTTGATTATGGGTGCGGTATTGATATTGGCCGCGGCGACCATCGGGCGTACCAACCCCGCGGCTCCGCTCGATACCGTACAGCAAATTGCCCATGCCTTGATTCCAATTCTTGGTTCTACCTGGGGGAAGGTTGTATTTGCCATGGGCATGCTGGGGGCGGCCTTGGTGGCGGCCATTGTGGTGTCTCTGACGGCGGCCTGGGGGCTGGGCGAGGTAACGGGCTATAAACGCTCCCTGGCCCATAACCCTTTTGAAGCCCCATGGTTTTACGCCGTGTATGTGGTATGCCTTTTGCTCGGAGCCATGACGGTACTTTCCGGAATTAATCTGGTGAATCTGACGGTGGCGGTGGAGGTGATGAACGCTCTGTTGTTGCCGATTGTTCTGGGATTTTTGTATCTGCTGGCGCTTAAGGCGCTGCCCGATCCCTGGCGATTGCGCGGTTGGTATGCATGGTTGGTGGGGTTTATCGTGGCCCTTACCAGCCTGGTAGGTGTGTACGCCGGACTGATGGGGATATTTTCGTCGTAAACGCCGGCGGCATCGGATCACGGTTCATCGGTAGTGGTATTGATATTGGTGCTGGACACCTGCTTGATTTGCCGGGGATTTTGGGCCGGTGGCATTTGCGACATCTGGGATGGCGGAATTTGGGCCGGCGGGCGATAGGCGTTATTATCGGGTTCGTCCTTGGTGGCTTTATCTACTTCGCTGCGGGTTTCTTTGAGACCTTTTTTGAACTCGACAATCGTTCTTCCCATGCTGCGGGCAAGATCGGGCAGACGATTACCGAAAAGAAGCAGGGCAATGACCCCGACAATAAGAATATCCGGACTGTCAAAAAGATTCTGGAACAATCCAAGTGTCAGCAGGTGTTGTAAGCCAATCATGATCGATACCTTGTGTTGGAAACGGTGCCAATGCCAAAAGTATACCACCCGCCCGCATTGCCACAATTCAAGCCGGATCAGGCACTCCAAGGCAGTCTGGTTCCAAGGCAACTACGCATATTATACACACTTTGCCCCTGGAAAGCATCCTTACACTTTCGTAACCGGAGGGCATAAGGCCCGCAGCGAGAGGTATGGCGCAGTTAGGGCGATAGTGCTCAGGCTGGGCTATCAGCCGTGGTTGCTGCTGGCCGATAGCCAATGACTCTTCTCTGCAATACCTTGGACGGATGAAAGTCGTAGAGTTTGGCGTTTTAGCCAAGGCGGGTCATTTCATTCCAACCTCACCGGTACCCGGCGAATCTACTATTGCGTTGGCATGGCCGGGGCCGTGCATGCCGTCGAGGCCACCCAGCGGGCGTACGTCCCATAAAAGCGACCAAGTGTGTTGGCAAGCTGGGCACACTGCATCTGGGCAAAGTACCGACAGCTTTATGCGAAAAGCTGCCGCGAAACAGGACATGACGATTTTTTACCATCCCGACAGACATAGGGATAAGCTCCGGGCACGAAGGTTCACGGGGCACAGCGTCGGATTTTTGGGGTAAGATTGTCAAGATCGACAAGATCAACAGATATTTTGGGCAAGGAGGCAGGAGGCAGGGACGGGCACGGGCTGCGGCCCGCGAGACGGGAGGTCCCGATTGGCGACTCCTGCCCAAGAGGCCTGTCCCGAAGGCTCGGGAGATTTCGGCATCCATGCCTTAACCGGGGCGGCGCGGTCGCTGCGGCGACGGGAGGCGGGGAAGGTGGCTGCACATCTGGGAGGGCGGTCGGGTAAAATAGATGGTTTGACTTGGAGGTGCAATGTTGCCTGGCAGTTTAAAAATTGAGAGTCCACTTTCGCCGGCCGGCGATCAGCCGGCGGCGATTGAGAAGATTGTGGCGGCGTTTCGCGGGGGCAGCCGTCATCAGGTTTTGATGGGGGTAACGGGTTCGGGTAAGACGTTTACGATGGCCCATGTGGCGATGCAGCTTGGCGTGCCGACGCTGGTGATCAGTCATAACAAGACGCTGGCGGCGCAGCTTTATGATGAATTCAAGGTGTTGTTTCCGCATAATGCGGTGAACTATTTTGTGAGTTACTACGATTACTACCAGCCGGAGGCTTATATCCCGCAGCGCGATATTTACATCGAAAAGGATGCGGCGCGCAATGACGATCTGGATCGGTTGCGTCTGGCGACGACCAGCAATCTGATTGGTCGGCGGGATGTGATAACGGTGGCGTCGGTGAGCTGCATTTTTGGTTTGGGATCGCCGGAGGAGTACAAAAAAAAGGTGCTGGGTCTGCAAAAAGGGGCGGCTCCGGGCCGGGAAGCGCTGATGCGGGCGCTGGTCGACATGCAATATGAGCGCAATGATATAGAATTTAAGCGGGGCACTTTCCGGGCCCGCGGGGATGTGCTGGAAGTGTTTCCGGCGTATGAAACCACAGCGCTGAAAATAGAAATGTTCGGGGATGAAATAGAGAGCATCTGGCAGATTCACCCGGTGAGCGGTGAAAAACTGACGGCGGAGGAATCCGCGTTTGTGTACCCGGCGAAACATTACATGGCTGATCCATCGACGCTGGTGCGTGCGGTTGGGGATATTAAGGCGGAACTGGAACAACGCACAAAAGAACTGCGCATGGAAGGCAAATTGCTGGAGGCGCAGCGGCTGGTGGCCCGAACCCGCTATGACATGGAAATGCTGTTGGAGACGGGGTTTTGTAGCGGCATTGAAAATTATTCCCGGCATATAGCGGGTTTGCCGGCGGGGTGTAAACCGTTTACGCTGATGGATTACTTTCCGAAGGATTATCTTCTGGTCATTGATGAATCGCACGTGACGATTCCGCAGATCAACGCCATGTATGCGGGGGATCGCAACCGCAAAGAGGTGCTGGTGGAGCATGGCTTTCGGCTGCCTTCGGCGCTGGACAACAGGCCGATGCGGTTTGAGGAATTTCAGGGGATGTGGAATAAGGTGTTGTTTGTGTCGGCCACGCCGGGAAAGTTTGAACTGGAATTGACGGGTGGGGAAGTGGTGGAGCAGATTATTCGGCCGACGGGCTTGCTGGATCCGGTGATTGCGGTGAAGCCGGCGGAGGGGCAGGTGCAGGATTTGTTGGAGCAGGTGCGGTTGCGAGCGGGCAAGGGGGAGCGGGTTTTGGTGACGACATTGACGAAGAGGCTGGCGGAGGACTTGGCGCATTACATGGCGGAGGCGGGGCTGCGGTGCAAATATCTGCACAGCGAAATTCAGACCTTTGAACGGGTGGAAATTTTGCGCGAACTGCGGCAGGGTGGTTTTGATTGCCTGGTGGGAGTAAACCTGCTGCGGGAAGGGCTGGATTTGCCGGAGGTATCGATGGTGGCGATTCTGGATGCGGATAAGCAGGGATTTTTGCGCAGCGAGACCTCGCTGATTCAGATGATAGGCCGATGCGCCAGGAATGTGGGCGCGGAGGTGATTTTGTATGCGGATGCGGTTACGCCGTCGATGCAGCGGGCCATGGATGAAACGACGCGGCGGCGGAGCATTCAGGAGGCGTATAACAAGGCGCATGGCATTACGCCACAAACCATTCAAAAGGCGATTCGGCAAGGTATTGATGAGGATATGCAGGCGCGGCGCACGGCCCGGGAAATGGTAGCGGCGACGGAAAGTCAGTACGACCGGCAGGAACTTGTGCGGATGCTGGAAGAGGAGATGTTGGAGGCGGCGAATAATCTGGAATTTGAAAAGGCGGCGGAGATACGGGATAAGATAGCGGAATTGCGGGGCCCCGAGTCGGGGAAGGGGGAGGCTGGCGATGCGGCGACGGCGGACATGGCGGGGCACAATGCAGCCTTGGCCTCGGCCATTGACGAGGGTATTGCCCGGCGTCTGGCCAACCGCCCGGCTATGACTCCGCAGCAGAAAAAGCCGCAGCGCGGCCCGGGGCGGATGCGGTCGCGGGAAAAGAGAAGGTAGAGAGTAGCGCAGCGGCAGCCCGTAAGACGGGAGGTCCCGATTGGCGACTCCTGTCCAAGAGGCCTGTCCCGAAGGCTTGGGAGATTTCGGCGTTCATGCCTTCCCGATGCCTGGCTCCTGCTCCATCGGGATTTCGGCATCCATGCCTCAACGGTGAGGACGATTTTTTACCGGAAGAGGTCGGCTTTCTGCGGTCAGGGGGCGGTGGGGGGTGGATGGTCGTGGGAATTGGGCGGCACTTCGAGGAAAAGTTGGCGTTTGGGATCGCCGGCCAGATAAAGCGTTTGGGTGGGAAAGGCAAATTCGATGGCGGCTTTTTCGAAGGCTTCAAACAAGGCGAGGTTGAAACGCTGGTTGAAATCCAGATAAGCCCACCAGTCGGTGCCGGGGTAGAAGTAATAATAAACGACGATATTGAGGGAGGTGGCACCGAGTTCGTTGAAAAAAACGCGGGGAATACGGCCATCGGGCGGAGGCGGCGAATGGAGGTGAGGTTTGAAATCGGGTCGCTGACAGAGGTCCTGGACAATTTGAATGGCCTGGCGGATTTTGGCGGGAGGAGTGTCGTAAGGCAGGGAGATGTTGAGGGTGCGGCGAATGAACGGGCGATCGGCGAAATTTTGCACGGCATGATTGACAATGTCGGAATTGGGAATGGAGACGGCGCTGCCGTCAAAAAGCCGCAGCCGGGTGGATCTTAGCCCAATGGCCTCAACCATGCCGTTATAATTTTGATAGTTAATCCAATTGCCGACCAAAAAGGGCTGGTCGAGGAAGATGGTGAGTGTGCCGAAGAGATTTTTGAGCGAATCCTGGGCGGCCAGAGAGATGGCCAAACCGGCGATGCCCATGCCGGCCAGCCAGGCACCGATATTCTGGCTAAAAACATTTTCGAGGATGTAGAGGGACCCGATGATGAAGATGAACAGGCGGAGGGTTTTGCGAACCAGGGGGACAAACTGTTCCGTAAAATTGGATTGATGCCGGGCCAGGAGTCGTTTGAGACTGTGTTCGACGATGGAGACGATATTAAAAAAATACCAAAAAGCGGCGACATCCACGAGCAGATAAACGATGCGATAGCTGACACTGGTTAAGGCCTGGCTCAAGGTGAGCTGGTGGAACCCGACGCCCAGCAAGACGGCGAAGATTGCGACTTTGCCGGGGTTGGCCAGGCCATCAAGCAAGAGTGCTTCGACATGCCAGTGGCCGCCTTCCAGGCGCACGGCCAGGCGGCGCAAAATAACGGAGGCGATTTGTCCGAGCAGCAGGCCGAAAAAGATGGCCGTGATAAGACTTATCCAGGCGAGCCATCCGTTGTTATGAATAAGGCTGTTGAGATTGAGTTGGTGCCAGATATTTTCCAGCAGATGCATGATGGGGTGCGGTACCGGGCTTCCGTGCGGCGCGGTGGTGGGGGTTGCGGCGAGTAAATTGAAAATTTGGCGGGCCATGGTGGGGAGAATACTATGGAGGGCGTGGTTCAGTCAATGCGGGTGCGGGCAGAAATTGCGGCCAGCGGCGGAGCGGTGGGTTTGGCGGAAAGCGCCTCGGCGAGGCCCACCCCGGTCCGTTCGGTCGGTTGGTTGAAAACGCTGCCAAAGCAACTAAAATAGACCTTTGCTGGCACCAGTAGCTCAGTTGGTAGAGCAGCTGACTCTTAATCAGCGGGTCCTAGGTTCGAGCCCTAGCTGGTGCATTTTTTAATTCATATTCCAAAATCGCTGCGGTGGGAAAAGCTTACCACACGTCCGCCAGCGCTCCGGAAAATGGTGGAAACATTCAGCGGCGATTACGCCGCCGGGCTGTGCTCAAGCCCACGGTTTGATCCTGCCTTCTTGACCGATAACGCCGCAGGATGGCCATCAAAATTCTGGCCTGTCGCCTCGCCCACGGTCCCGTTGTTTCGGTATTGTGATGATACCGCGATAGGGGTAAAATCAAGTTCGTGGCCGGGTGCCTCGGCCCATGATAGCGAAAGGGGACTCTTCTCATGGCGGAAAAAAAAGCAGAGGGGAAAAACGGTGCGGGAGCAAATCCTGCCGGCCATGCTGATGCCTTGGCTGCACTACAGGGTTTGGGTAATCAGGAGGCACCGGCAGAGCAGGATGTGCTGGCGGACGGGGAAGTTGCCGGGAAAACGCCCGCCAGTGACGTGCGGGCGGGTAGCGCCACCGGATTCGCGGCAATGCTGGCGCAAAATGGCGCGGGGGCCGCTGCGACCGGTAGCGGTGCCGGCACGGCGGGTTCGCCGTCGATGACTGCCGGGGCCAACCCATCCGAGACGAAAACCTCGTCACGGGCAAGGCCGGATTTTGAACAACTCCCCATGGCGAAATTGGTCGGGCAAAAAGATGACAGCACGGGCCAGGTGACAATAGCGCAAGCGGTATCGCGCCCCAAAGCCCGCTCTAAGGAAAGCTATAAGGTGCTGGTGCCAATTATGACGGTGCTGGGTTTCCTGCTTTTGATGATCGGGCTGTGGGCTTTGGCCGCTATTTGCGGCATGTCTGTGCCGGGCATGCCGGGCCGACATGACGCGGGTTATCATAGCTCGTTGCTGAAGGTGGATTTTCTGGTGCTGGCGTTGCCGGTGTCTCTGGCCTTGCTGATAATGGCGTTTATGATGCTGCGTCAACTTGATAAATCCAGAGCGGCGGGGTGAATAGGGCGCATCAGCGGTTTAGACCGCCGTTTTGGCCGCGAGCCGTTGCGTAATATAGGTGAGAATTTCCTCCGGTTCGCTCATGCGGCCTTCGCCGAGAGTTCGGCAAGCCTGCCAGCCCGCGCCAGGACCGACAACGCCGACGCCTGCTTGGGCCAAGAGATTACAGTTACGCCCTGTGGCTGGATTCTGCCACATCATTTTATTCATGGCCGGAGCGACAACTATTTTTTTGGGGTCTGCGGCCAGCAGTACCGAACTCACCAGATCATCGGCCAGACCTTGGGCCATTTTAGCGAGCATATTCGCGGTCGCGGGTGCTACCAGTATCAGATCGCTTTCCTGCGCAAGCTGAATGTGCGGCGGATGGGCAGGATCGGGATTTTGCCAAAGGCTTAAATAAACCGGCCGGGCGGTGAGCGTTTCAAAGGTCAGAGGGCCTACGAAACGCTTGGCGGCCGAAGTCATGGCGACATGCACGGAAAATTTTTCCTGCACCAGACGACTGACCACGTGGCAGACTTTGTACGCGGCAATCCCGCCACATACACATACCAAAATCTTTCCGCCGGAGCTTGGGGCGTTGACCATGGAAATCCCCCGTTGGCGTTACTTGCGGCCCAACGCCTTTTCCGGTGGCGTGATGCCGGTGTCTTCCAGGTTGATGGATATCTTTCCCTGCATAATCTCGTCGATAATCACTTCCAGGTCCGAACGGCCGCGACGTTCCACCAGCGGTCGAGCACCTTGGATGAGTTCCTTCCAGCGGTGCTGGATCAATGCACAAAGCTTAAACCGTCCACCCAATCGCTGAACAATTTCATCGCTTTTGATAGCTTCGATCATGATTTACAACTCCTTTTATTCTGATGCCCATCCGCGCTCGATCGCGGAAGCGTTTTCTACCGTACCGCGGATTTTAATTTCATACCCTCTAGAAATTCCTTGATCCGTTCGATGGTGCTCTCCACCACCTCATTGACCACCTCTAAGGAATATGCCCCGGATTCTCGGCCTGCGGCGATTTCCATCTTGGCTTGGGCCAGGCGGTTGGTGATGGTCGCGGGATCATCGCGCCCGCGGTTGGTAAGCCTTTGTACCAGCGATTCCTCGCTCGGCGGCAAAATCAACACGCCCACCGCCTTGGGAAACATCAATTTAATCTGCGCACCGCCCTGAACATCTATTTCCAGCAGCACCTTTTTTCCGGCATTCAGGCTCTCAATCACCGGCGCTTTGAGAGTGCCATACCAATGGCCGAACACTTGAGCATACTCTAAGAACTCACCTTTTTCAATGCGCTGTGCAAATTCATTCGCATTAACGAATAGATATCGCTTACCCCATTGATCCTGCGGTTTGCCCAGACGCGTGGTGGCCGAAAGCGCGAATTCCGCCGGCAACTGCGCCGCCAGCGCCCGGCAGATTGTGGATTTTCCCACGCCGGACGGTCCGGAAATAAAAAGCAATAAGCCTTTTTCGTCGGGCGATAGTTGGGATGATTTCGTCATGAACGAAGCTCTGAATTCCGTTATTAGCCGCCACCCCTGGCAATTTTACGTCGCCCCCCTCTCCGCCGCCAACAGACTATTGTTTCGTCCGCCCCATCCCATCGTCGGCCAATGCACTCCCGAATCATGCTCTATAGCTTTGCGTCCACGGCCGCCTGCCCTCTTGTCAACCCCCGACTCTGGCTGGAACAAGGTCCCGCAGGCGCGTCATTCCACATTCTGGATCTGTTCCTTGATGCGGTCAATGGCACCTTTAATATCGACAATGGAACGCACAATGCTGCCATCGCCGGCCTTACTACCAATGGTGTTGGCTTCGCGCAGCATCTCCTGAGCGATAAAATCGAGCTTGCGGCCGGCCTGACATTCATCGCGGCACGTATCGGCAAATTGGCGAATATGGCCGGCCATGCGGCTTAATTCTTCGCTGATGTCGCAGCGATCGGTAAAAAGCACCACCTCGCGCAGCAGATCGTTATCATGCAGCGACAACTTTGATTCGGCGACCATCTGCAGAACTCGAGCCCGTAATTTCTCGTGGTATTGCCGGGCCACCAGCGGGGCCTGCGTACGGACATTTGCCAGGGCGGTTTCAATACGTTGCAGATGCACTTGCAGATCCGCCCAAAGAGCCTGGCCTTCGCGCTGCCGCATCTGGACCAACAAGTTCAATGCCTTATCAAAGGTTTCCAGAACCAGATCTCGGGCTTGTTGCGTCTGGGCCTCGTTTTGCGGCACCGGCGCACATACCCCCGGCAAGGTTAAAAGCAGCGTCAGATCAATGCGCGCCATGGACTGGCTGGCCGGTGGCAACAACCGCTGCAGGGCCAGCATGTGCTGAAGATAGGATTCCGCAGCCTGCTGATTCACCGGCGCAGCGCTAAGGGTACCGGGCGTGCGCAGCACCACGGTAACGCTGATGGAACCGCGTCCCAGCTTGGCGCGCAACTGCTTTTCGATTTCCATTTCGGTGTCGGCCACTTCGTCGGGAACACGCACCGCGGCTTTCAAGAAGCGATTGTTGACGCTGCGGATTTCAACATGGCAGAAAAAATCGCCCCGTTCAATATTCGCCGATCCGTAACCGGTCATGCTAAGAATCATGGGGACTCCAGAAAACCGGGATCAGGGCTGCTTCGTCGGCGTCGTGGTCTTCATGGCCCCTGATGCGGGCTTGGCCGAAGGACTGGTGACCTGCCGCTGCGCCGGCTTGGGCGTTGGTGAACCGGTACCGATGGGTGGGCTGGCCGGAGGTGCCGCCGCCGGGCTAACCTTGGCACCGGACGTTTTGGCCGCAGGGTTCGCCGCAGGCTGCTTTTTGGCCGGTGCCGTGGTGGTGGCCGCTATGATGTGCGGCTGCACCTGCCAGTTGAGTACAATGGCCAGCAGTAAAAACAAAACAAAAAAGACCACCGTGACGCTGGTGAAAACATCGCCGGTCTTGGTTCCAAATGCGGACCCTCCGCCTCCCGCGCCAAAGGCCCCGACCAGGCCTCCGCCGCGGCCCCGTTGAATCAGCACAATCAAAATAAGTAAAATGCTAATCAGGGCGAAAACAAAAGATAAAAATGTTGTCATGGTTAAAAAGCCTTCCATTTTTTCGTCGTTATGCGGTGTTGCGGGTGGCTCCGGACGCCCGGTTTCACCCGGATTTCTTCACTTCTTTACTTCTTTTGCGGCCCGCACCATGGCGATAAATTCTTCCACAATTAAGCTCGCTCCGCCGACGAGCAGTCCGTCGATATCCGGCTGGGCCAAAAGCTCGGCGGCATTGGCCTTTTTGGCCGAACCGCCGTATTGAATTTGAATGCGATCGGCCCGGTCCGAACCAAAAAGCCGACGCAGTTCGCCGCGGATAAACGCATGAACCTCCTGGGCCTGCGCTGGTGTGGCCGTCAGGCCCGTGCCGATGGCCCAGACCGGCTCATAGGCAATCACCAGATGCCCGGCATCCAGGGCTTCGTTTGGAACCTGGGCCAGATCACGAGTTAATTGCTCGCCGACCACGACCTCGGTGCGGTTGGCCTTCCGCTGCTCGATTGTTTCGCCCACGCACAAGATCGCGGTAAGTCCGGCGTTGATGGCGGCCCGCAACTTTTTATTCAACAGCGGATCAGTTTCACCCAGAATGTGGCGGCGTTCGCTGTGGCCCACCAAAACATATTTCACCCCAAGTTCTTTGAGCATCTCCGTACTGACTTCGCCGGTGAACGCTCCGGGTTTTTCAAAATACACATCCTGTGCTCCCAGGGCCATCGGCGTATCCTGGATGATTTGCCGCACGGCCGCTAAATGCACAAAGGCCGGGATCAGGGCCACCTGTGCGGAAGTGGCCGCCGGAAAATTCTGCTTCAGGCCCGTGGCCAGATCCACACTTTTAGCCAGTGTAAGGTTCATTTTCCAGTTGCCGGCAATGAATAATTTTCGCATAAAATTTCACCTTTTTTTAAACCTTGTTCTTCGGGCCTGCCCCAGGCCGCCCCAGGTGCCACCATCATCCGCCCTCATGCTGACCGGCTCCCGGCAATTTCGGACCTGCCCTTTTTGTCGGCTGCGGCCTTTGGCACGGTAAAGCTGCGACCCAATATCTTAGCCAACTGCGACAATTCGCCCATCATCTGGCCAAAGGCGTCCGGCAGCAGCGCCTGCGGACCATCGCACAACGCCTTGCTCGGGCAATCATGCACTTCCACCATGATGCCATCGGCTCCCGCGGCGATCGCCGCTCGGGCCAGCGCCGGCACAAATTCCCGAATGCCGCTGGCATGGCTGGGATCCACAATGACCGGCAGATGACTGGCCGCCTTCACCACCGGCACCGCCGAGATATCCAAAGTGTAGCGTAATGCCGTTTCAAAGGTCTTGATGCCGCGTTCGCACAGAATGACCTGCCGATTGCCCTGGCTTAATACATATTCCGCGCTCATCAGCCATTCCTGAATGGATGCGGCCATGCCCCGTTTCAGCACCACCGGCTTGCGGGTTTTTCCGACTTCAAAAAGAAGGTTGAAATTCTGCATATTTCTCGCCCCGATCTGAAAGATATCCGTGTACCTTTCAATAACCGCCACGTGCCGGGTGTCCATAACTTCGGTGATTACCGGCATATTATTTTCACGCCCCGCGTCGCGCAACCATTTGAGGGCATCTTCACCATGGCCCTGAAAGCTGTACGGGCTGGTGCGCGGTTTATACGCTCCGCCGCGGAGCACCGTGGCTCCGGAGCGGCTGATGTCCCGCGCGATTTCATGCACCATTTTTTCATTTTCGCAAGCGCACGGGCCGGCGATAGCCAGGCAACTGCCTCCGCCGATTTGCAGCGTTCGGCCATCCGGGCAGGGAATCTCGAAAACCGAATCTGCCGAATGAAATTCGCGGCTGGCCAGCTTGTACGGCTTCATAATAGGCAAAACCTGCTCGACGCCGTTAATAGAGAGCAGATGTTCTTTATCAATTTTGGCCTCTTCGCCCACCACGCCGATGATGGTGCGGTATTCGCCGCGCGATAGATGGGCGTGCAGCCCAATGGCCTCAATCTGGCCGACAATGTCTTTAATAAGGGCCTCGTCCGCCGCAGGTTTTAAGATCACAATCATGCAATTTTATTCCGCATCCAACGTCAAAATCACCATAGCCCAATAATTATCCCGGAAAACCAAAAAAATTCCAGCCGCCCCGGCCGCAACGCCTCCGGCCCTCCGGCCGCCTCCGGCGCGGGGCCGCTGGCGTACGATTGACATATCCCCCTCCGATGTGGGATAATGCAAAACATGATCGCGGGGTAGAGCAGCCTGGTAGCTCGTCGGGCTCATAACCCGGAGGTCGGGGGTTCGAATCCCTCCCCCGCTATTATCTGGCTAAACAGAGCCGGATAGAGGCTGATTTCAACGCCTTTGGTGTTGGGATCAGCCTTTATCGTTTTGACCTGGTGCCAGACAAGCTCCCTTTTCCCCTCCACGGTTCCCTCGGCCAAAAGCCGGTCCTCGACCCGGCTAATCCCCCGACGTGGGCATCTTGATCAGCCGTGGATCGAACTTGATCGGCTGCTTGGGGCCGACCGATATCTTCGCAAAATCCCGATGCGCAGGATTCAGCAGGTAATTCCACTCGCTCGGGACAATCACGCTGGGCAGCCGCAACAGCGCTGAAGTTCCGCTGGCCGCCCATGCGTCGCCGATCCGTTGTGCCGCTTCCGGTACCGGCGACTTTCGCCAGGACTTCGGAAGTGCGGCAGGATCAATGGCTGTCATCAAAGACTTGACGAATGTTACCTCGAAGCTAACGAAGCGACTCATTAATTCAGGAGCCTGCAGATGCATCAGGATTTCCAGAATGGCCAATGAAATGCTGCTGGCGGTGTAGACCATTGCCGTCCCCCGGCTATTTCAACGTCCGCCGTAAGCCTTGGCACCGCCACCTGAAAATGCCGCCGCCGCATGTTTACTTTTGGTGATGCGCCCATAGATGATTCGCCGCTCGACCACTTGGCGACCGGCCGCCACTAAAATCTCCATTCCCCAGCCACCACCTCAGGCCATGATCCCGAATCGCTCCATGACCTTTGCTAAATATCGCAACCTGATCTTAGTTTTTAAAGATATTGCCGCAATCGCTGACCGCACCCCAGGAAAATATCTCCCCACGCCGGCCACGGGGTCAAAAAGCGGCGCGGCCGGCCCGGAGGTCCGCGCAGCCATCGCCTTCAATACGTATCAACCGCGGAAGGAAAAAAATCAAAACTTTTCCCCTCCGTCCAATTTGGTGCTATCATCCCTTGTGGCGGGATGTTGTTGGCTGGTCCGTGGTCGCCGCCTAAAAGGAATATGCTTTGGGTTTGTTAAACAAAAGAGTTTTTCGTCCGTCGGCGGCCTTCTCCGCCGACGCACCCGCAGAAGATCCGCTCCGCGAAGAACTGCTGAGCATCGAACAATTGGAACAACTCGCCGCGGAAATGTCGGCCGCATGGCCGGGAAAACCCGCCGTCGCCACCGGCGACCGGTTATTGCCGCGGCTGGCGGAAACTCAGCGGGTTTTGCTTTCGGCCTATCAACTGGTCAATGAGGCCTTAAACGGGGGCCAACATGTTTCGCCCGCGGCCGAATGGCTGCTGGACAATTATTATCTGGTGGAAGAACAAATCTTGTTGATCCGGCGGCATTTGCCACGCCGCTATTCGCTGGAATTGCCCCAATTGTCCAGTGGACCGCTGACCGGATTTCCACGGGTTTATGGCATGGTGCTGGCCCTGATCAGCCATCTCGACGGGCGCATCGATTCCGAAGCCCTGGCCCGGTTTACGGGGGCCTACCAGAAAAAAGCCGTGCTAACCATGGGCGAACTCTGGGCCGTGCCGATTATGCTGCGGTTGGCGCTGGTGGAAAACCTGCGGCGGGTAGCCTCACGCATCCGCGAAGGGCGCTACCATCGCAATCTGGCCAACGAGTGGGCGGACAAACTTATTGCCGCTTCGGAAGAAAGCCCCGATGCGATCATCATTGTTCTGGCCGAAATGGTTCGGGCGGAACCGCCGCTTTCTTCAGCCTTCACCACGGAATGTGTGCGCCGTCTGGAAGGCCACAGCGCTTCGCTGGGCCTGGCTCTGGACTGGCTGGCCCAAATGCTGGCCCGGAGTTCCAAAAGTCTCGAGCGCATGCGCCACGAAGAAAGCCAACGCCAGGCCGCAGACCATGTCCTGATCGCCAATTGCATCGGCAGTTTGCATTTTATTGACGCCACCGACTGGAAAGATTTTGTCGAATCACAGAGTGTGGTGGAACAATCGCTGGCCCGCGATCCCGCCGGGAGCTACCGAAACATGGATTTTCGCAGCCGCGATCGCTACCGGCACGAAGTGGAAAATCTGGCCAAGTGGACGGGTGTCTCGGAATTGCGGGTGGCGGATCAAGCCATTGACCTCGCCAGTCGGTGGCCGCGGCATAATTCAACCGTCGATCGCCGCAGCCATGTCGGCTATTACCTGGTGGATCGGGGCCGGCGGGAACTGGAAACCGCGCTTCGGGCGCCGGTGCCCGCGTCACAGCGCAGCACCCGGGTTTTGCGCAACCACCCGCTGGCGTTTTACCATGGTTTGATAACCATGTTGGTTGGCGGTTTCATGGTACTGCTGGTATGGGGCACCGGCGATTACCGCCCGACTCTTTGGACCATCATTGCCGGCTTGGCCGCCTTGCTGGCCGCCAGCCAAGTCGCCATTGCGCTGGCCAACTATCTCGTCACGCTGGTGATTCCTCCGTCCATTCTACCGCGGATGGATTTTTCCACACACGTACCGGATGAATACCGCACGCTGGTCGTGGTTCCCACCATCGTCACCAGCCCGCAGGACGTGGCTGATCTGCTTGATGCCTTGGAAGTGAAGCACCTGGCAAACCGGGATAAAAATATCCTGCTGGGTCTGCTCACCGACTTTTCCGACGCCAACCAGCAGGTGCTGCCCGGCGACGAAGCCCTGCTGCGTCGCCTGGTGGAGGGCATTGAAGGCCTGAATCGGCGCTTCGCCACGGATTTTGGCCAGCCCTTCTACCTGTTCCATCGCCCAAGACTATGGAACGACCGGGAAAAACTCTGGATGGGCTATGAACGCAAACGCGGCAAGCTGACCCAACTGGTGGAGTTTTTACGCGGGCGAAGTACCGACGCCTTTCTCACCACCGTCGGTGATATGGCGGCCCTGCCCGGCGTGCAGTTTGTTATTACCCTGGATACCGATACCGAATTGCCCCGCGGTACCGCGGCGGAACTCATCGGGGCGATGGCCCATCCCCTCAATCGTCCGGTGTTCAACCCCGTTACCGGCATAGTCACGGAAGGCTACGGCATTCTTCAGCCCCGGGTGGCCATCAAGCTGACTTCCGCGAGCCGATCCTGGTTTTCGCGACTCTATGCCGGCGATGCGGGTGTGGATCCTTATACTCTGGCCGTTTCGGATGTCTATCAGGATCTATTCGGCCAAGGGTCTTTTATCGGCAAGGGCATTATCGATGTGGATGCCTTTGACCAGTCGCAACGCGGACGCTTTGCTCCCAATCGCATTCTAAGCCACGACCTGTTGGAGGGTTGCCACGTACGCTCCGGATTGATCAGCGATGCCCTGCTTTTTGAAGACCATCCGTGGCATTATGGAGTAGATGCCGACCGCCGACATCGGTGGATTCGCGGCGACTGGCAAATTGTGGCGTGGCTTTTTCCCTGGGTGAAAAATGCCGACCTGCGCTGGCAACGCAATGCGCTGTCGCTTTTTTCCCGCTGGAAAATCTTCGACAATCTGCGCCGCAGCCTGGTGCCTCTGGCCTTGCTGCTGGTGCTGATGTTGGCTCTGGCCGGCCTGTTGCCCAATGGCCCGTTGTGGCTGGCCGCCATCGGCGGGGTATTGCTGCTGCCGGGGCTGCTGGTATCCCTGGTGGGGCTTATTCGCAAACCGGATCATACCGGTGCGGTCATGCACGTGCAGCGTGTCTTGGCCGATCTGCGCCGGCATCTGCTGCAAGCCGGCCTGTCGTTGACCTTTCTACCCGACCAGGCCCGCCTGAGTCTGGATGCCACCATCCGAGCACTCACGCGGATGTATCTGACACGCCGCCGACTGTTGGAATGGCGCACCAGTTCCGCCGCGCAGGCTTTTGCCCGCACCCGCTGGCCCGACTTTCTCCGCTCCGTGTGGGCCGGACCCGCCATCGGTTTACTGGCGGTGGTGTTGGGCCTGGCCATGCCTTCCACCATGCTTATGCGGCTGTTAGCTCTGTTGTTGGGGGCGATATGGATCGCTTCGCCCCTGGCGGCGTGGCTGCTAAGTCGCCCGATAACCGACCGGGCCATGAACCTGCACCCGGCCGATCGGGCGTTTTTGCTGCTGGTGGCCCGCGCTACGTGGAACTATTTTGATACCCATATCACCGCCGAGGATCACTATCTTCCACCCGACAATTTTCAGCAATTTCCCAATGCGGTGTTGGCCCACCGCACCTCGCCCACCAACATCGGCCTGGCCCTGCTGGCGAATGTGGCCGCCCGCGATTTTGGATGGATATCCACCGGAAACCTGCTCCTGCGCACCCGCCGCACCTTTGATACCCTGGGAAAACTGGAAAAATATCGCGGTCATTTTCTCAATTGGTACGACACTTTGTCCCTGGCACCGCTCAACCCTCGCTATATCTCCACCGTGGATAGCGGTAATTTGGCGGCCCATTTGCTTGTGCTGGCCGCGGCCCTGCGTGGCATCGTGAGCGATCCGGCCTGGTGGCCCGGCGCTATCGACGGCCTGGATTCCACGCTTTTGGCCATCCGGGATTCGCTGACCTCCATCGAGCCGCTACCAACCCCGGACCCGTCGGTGGCCGCCGCAAAAAGCCTGTGTGATCAATTGCAGTCGATCTACCACCGTCCGCACGGCACAGTTTCCCAATGTCTGGCCATCATCAGCGAAAGCCACACCCACCTGCATGGGTTTCTGGCCGACCATTCCCAGATTGCCGGGGCCGCCGGTGATTTCTTGCGGGCTTTAGAGCGTCAACATGCGGATTTGCTGGAAGAACTCCGCACGCTGGCTCCGTGGCTTCATTTTCCGCTGCCCCCGCACCAGATGGCGAAAGCCTCAGTCTTGTCCAGCGAAACCGGCCTGAGCCAGATTCTCGACCAGTTCAATGCCAACCCGCCGCTTGCCGATCTGCCCGACCTGTGCCGCCGCGCCATAAACTTATGTGCCGCGCCACCGCTGGCCGCCGCCCCCTTGGCCAACGGATCGGCCAATTTACCCGCCATCGACCATGCTCCCGCCAAGTCGGTCTCGCCGGCCCAACCCACCAACTTGCGCCAGGCTTTAGAACAGACCTTACAAAACGCCGAAGCCCGCATGAAAACGCTTTCTACGCTCGCTGACGAAAGTACGCAATTGGCCAACATGGACTTTGTGTTTCTATACGACAAAAACCGCAAGCTGCTTTCGATTGGCTTTAGCGTGACGGAAAACCGCATGGATGCCGGATTTTATGATTTGCTCGCCTCTGAAGCCAGAATCGGCAGCTATGTTGGCATTGTGCTGGGCCAGTTGCCGCAGGAAAACTGGTTCAGCCTGGGCCGGCAATTTACCAGTGCAGGCGGCGATCTGGCCCTCATTTCATGGAGTGGCTCCATGTTTGAATACCTCATGCCGGAACTGGTCCTGCCCAGCTACCGCAACACCATTCTCGACACCACAAATCGGGCGGTGGTGCAGCGCAACATTGAATACGGCCGGCAGCGCGGCATTCCCTGGGGTATTTCCGAGTCGGGTTATAATGCCACCGATGCCCAACTCAATTACCAATACAAAGCCTTCGGTGTACCGGGGCTGGGATTTCGGCGGCGTTTGGCGGAAGATACCGTCATTGCCCCCTACGCCAGCGCCATGGCTCTGCTGATCAATCCGCCCGCCGCCTGCGCCAACCTTCGGCGACTGGCGGGCATGGGAATGTTGCACCGCTATGGCTTTTACGAAGCTCTGGATTACACCCCATCACGCCTCCGCGAAGCCGGCGAACCCGCCATGGTGCAATCTTATATGGTGCATCATCAGGGCATGAGCCTGCTCGGGTTGGAGGCCTGCCTCTTGGATCATCCCATGCAACGCCAATTTCTCTCCGATCCGCTGCTGCGCTCCGGCGATTTCCTCCTCCAGGAACGAAGCCCGCATGGCCGGCCGGTGTTCCCGCACGCCGGCGAAGTAGCCCAGGCCCAGCGTCCCGTGCTGCAAGAGGAGCCGGGCTGGCGGTCGTTTAATACGGCCCAAACTCCGGTTCCGGAAGTGCATCTGGTCTCCAACGGCCGTTATCATCTGATGATTACCGCCGCGGGCGGCTCCCGGGCGTTGTGCCGCAACGTGGCCCTTACCCGCTGGCGGGAGGATTTTACGCGCGATTGCCGGGGCGTGTTCTGCTACATTCGTGATCTTGATGCGGGCCTTTATTGGTCCAATACGCACCAGCCGGTGCAGCGGCGACCCTCCATGTATGAAGCCACCTTCTCGGAAGGCAAGGTGGAATTTCGGAGGCGCGATGGTGTCATTGAAACCTTCACCCAGGTGGTGGTCTCGCCCGAGGACGATCTGGAATTGCGGCGTATCCGCCTCACCAATCGATCAAAAACCCCGCGCCGGATGGAAGTAACCTCCTACGCTGAAGTGGTGCTGCAAGCGCCCAACGCCGATCTATCCCATCCTGCCTTTGGCAATTTGTTTGTACAAACCGAAGCCATCAGCGAGTATAACGGGCTGCTGGCCACCCGCCGGGCCAGAAGCAAAGAGGAAACTCCCCCCTGGTTGCTCCATAGCCTGGTCTTGCATGGGGCCGCCACCGCACCCTGTTCCTGGGAAACCGACCGCATGAAATTTGTCGGGCGGGGCCGTACGCCCGCCCGCCCGCTGGCCATGGACGCCCGCGCTTCGCTTTCCAACACCACCGGCGCGGTACTGGACCCCATCATCGCCATCCGCCGCGAATTTGTGCTTCAGTCCGACCAAACCGCGCTCATAGATCTGGTGGTCGGTATTGCCGGCTCCCGCGCCGACGCTGTGGCCCTGCTGACCCGTTATAACGATTCACGCTGCACCGATCGGGTGCTGGAAATGGCCTGGTCTTACCAGCAGGTGTTGCTGCGCCAGATCAACGCCACCGAAGCCGACGCCCAGATATTTGGCCGTCTCGCCGGTCCCTTGGTCTACGGCGGACCGCTTTACCGTGGAGCCGCCCATTTCATACGGGCCAACCGCGCCGGCCAATCCGGGTTGTGGGGCTTCGGTATTTCCGGAGATTTGCCGATTCTCCTGCTTCGGGTGGCCAACGCCGATCATCTGGCCCTGGTGCGTAAAGTGATTCAGGCCCATGCGTACTGGCGGCTCAAGGGGCTGGCGGTGGACATGATGGTCTGGATTGAAGATTCCTCCGTCTACCGACAAGCCCTGCACCAGCAGATTATGGATATGATCGCCGCCGGACCGGAAAATAAACTCCTGGATCGACCGGGCGGAATTTTCGTCCGCCGATCAGATCAACTCTCCGAGGATGATCGCACCTTGCTGCTGGCCGTGGCCACCGTAGTGCTCAACGACTCTACCTCCGGTCTGGAGCGGCAAATACGCGATTCCGGCCAATACGTGGAGGTGCCACCAGGCCGGCTCGTGCCGGTGACACAACCCTATCCGGAACCACGACGCCTGCCGCGGCCGCAGCGCCCGGATCTGCAGTTCTTCAATTCCATCGGCGGGCTGACCCCGGACCACCGCGAATATGTCATGGATATCTCGCCCGACCGTCCCACGCCGGCTCCGTGGTGCAACGTCCTGGCCAACGGGTTATTCGGAACCGTCATCAGCGAGCGCGGCGGAGCCTACACCTGGGCCGGCAATGCCCACGAATTCCGCCTCACGCCGTGGTACAACGATCCGGTAAGCGATGTTTCCGGCGAGGCTATTTATATCCGCGATGATCACAGCGGAGCGTTCTGGTCGCCCACACCGGGGCCGGTTGCAGTCGCCTCGCCCTGCGTGGTACGCCATGGCTTTGGTTACAGCGTGTTCCAGCGCACCTGCCAGCAGATTGAATCCGAGCTTTGGGTCTACGTGGCCGTGGATAAGCCGGTGAAATTTAATGTCCTCAAGCTCACCAACAAATCCGATCGCCCCCGACGCATTTCCGTCATGGGATATTGGGAATGGACACTGGGTGAACATCGCGATACCGGCGCCCTGCACATTCTTACCGAACTCGACGAACAAACCGGAACCATCTTTGCGGCCAATCTCTGGAACGGCGATTGGAGCAAGCATGTCGCCTTCGTGGAAAGCAGCGAGGCCAACCGCACTCTTTCCGGCGACCGCACCGAATTTCTCGGGCGCAACGGCGGACCCGACGCCCCCGCCGCGATGGGCTATTCCCGCCTTTCCGGACGCCTTGGCGTGGGCTTGGACCCCTGTGCCGCCATGCACTCTACCTTCGATCTGCCGCCCGGAGGCCAGCGCGAAGTAGTGCTGCTGCTCGGTGCCGCCGACAGCCGCGACGAAGCCCGCGCTTTGATCCGCCGTTTTCGCTCTCCATCCGGTGCCCGACGTGCCCTTGATGAAGTCTGGAAACTCTGGAATCAGACCCTGGGCACCATTTACCTGGAAACCCCGGACCCGGCCGCCAATGCTCTGGCCAATGGCTGGCTCCCTTATCAGGTGCTCTCATCGCGCCTTTGGGCCCGCAGCGGGTATTACCAGTCCGGCGGCGCATTCGGTTTTCGTGACCAGCTCCAGGACGCCATGGCCATGGCTATTTCGCAACCAGCCATTCTCCGGGCGCAGTTGTTACGCACGGCCGGGCGGCAATTTGTTCAGGGCGATGTTCAGCACTGGTGGCACCCGCCCACAAACCGTGGCGTGCGTACCCGGGTTTCCGACGATCTATTATGGTTGCCGCTGGCCGTAGCCAGATATGTGCAGGTAACGCATGACACCGGCGTGCTCGATGAGCCGGTGGAGTTTCTCCATGGACGGCCCTTAAATCAGGGTGAGGAATCCTGGTATGACCTGCCGCAGGTCTCCGGCGAATCCGCCAGCCTTTATGAACACTGCCTGCGGGCCATCCGTCACGCCATGACCTTGGGCCGCCATGGAATTCCTTTGATGGGCAGCGGCGACTGGAATGACGGATTGAACCGCGTGGGTCTGGGCGGCCAGGGCGAAAGCGTGTGGCTCGGATTTTTTCTGCGCTACGTGCTGGCCGAATTTGAACCCCTGGCCCAACTCCGCCAGGATACCGCCACCGTGGAACTTTGCCGGTCGCTGCGTCAGAGCCTGGCCGCCGCCCTCGAGGCCAACTGCTGGGATGGACAGTGGTATATGCGGGCGTTTTTTGACGATGGCTCACCGCTGGGAAGCCACAGTGCTCCCCAGTGCCGCATCGACTCCCTGCCGCAAAGCTGGGCGGTGCTCAGTGCCACCGGTTCCCGGGAGCGGCAACTCCAGGCTCTGGCCTCCGTTAAAAAATATCTGATCTGTCCGCAAGACCGCCTGATTAAACTTTTTGACCCACCCTTTGATCATCCCGAAGCTGATCCCGGCTACATTGCCGGATATGTGCCCGGGGTGCGGGAAAATGGCGGGCAGTACACCCATGCGGCTATCTGGGTCATCATGGCCTTCGCCCAGGCCGGCCTGCCCGATCACGCGTGGGAACTCTTCTCCATGATCAATCCGCTGCGGCACAGCGCTAACCGTGGCGATATGGAAACCTACCGTGTGGAACCCTATGTGGTGGCCGCGGATGTCTATGCCGTGTCCCCGTACCAGGGCCAGGGCGGCTGGACCTGGTACACCGGTTCGGCCGGCTGGATGTATCGGTTGCTGGTGGAAACGTTCATCGGCCTGCGGCGCAACGCCGATCGCCTTTCCTTTGAGCCGGCCTTGCCTTCCGCCTGGAAAAACTTTCGTATCCATTTCCGATATTTTGAAACTTTTTACCACATTTATTTCAGCAACGGCGGCACTCAGGTGCTGGAGATGAAATTGGACGGCGTAGTGCAGCCGGACCGCGTTGTGCCGCTGGTCAACGACCGCCGGGAGCACCGCGTGGATCTCGCCATCGCCCCCAGCCCACCGCCCGCCTCGTAGCCGCGGCGATTCCCTTGTTTTTGTAGTGCAGGCGTCCCCGCCTGCCGTAGCTGCGGCGAACCCCAACGGCACGCCCGCACCAGCCCAGGGATTGTTCCACCGGGTGCGCAGAATCCGGGAAAATTTCTACGCCGGCCGCGCATTCCGCCTTCCTCGAACCCTACTGTTAAGGCATGGATGCCGAAATCCCGATGTGGCAGGAGCCGCGCATCGGGACTGACCGCTCTTGGCAACCACGGGTGTAACTCCTATTGTTGGCGATCAGGCGGCGCGTTGCGTCCAATAAGTTTCCACCAAGCCGGCGTAATCCAAACTGCGCAAGGCGGTCATGTGTTCTGCCCGCTTAACGCGCCAGCGACAGGAGTTGATCTTCAATCGTGCTCCCACCATGTTCTTACAGGCACCTTCCACGGTACCACTGCCGATGACTAGGCCGCGTTGCAGACGCTCGCGATACCATAAATCATCCTGGTGTGGTTCCAGATAACCCAGCAATTGGTCCAAGGGGACGCGTTGTCCCGCAGAGAGTTGATCACGCCCAGCACGCAGGTGCTTCA
>JAJYZF010000186.1 GCA_021800165.1 Planctomycetota bacterium
TTTCCAGGTCGAAACTGGTGAACGGTTATAGGAAGTTAATCATGCACGGTCCTTAACAGGAGGCATAAGGCATGGCGGGAAAGAGCACCCCCGATGAAAAATCAGGTTGGTTATTCGGCAGTCATTGTTGATGGCTACCGGGCAACCGGGAGAAGAAGAGAAGGATTTTTAAGTTTTCGTCCGCCGCATGTTGCGGCGGAACCGTGCCCGCCCGGTCGGCGGGTAATGCAAAGCAGTTTCTGCAAATGAACTGCTTCAAATAGGAGGTTTGGAATGAATACCAAATCTAAAATTGTCACATCCGCCGCAGATGGTTGCGGCAAACCGTCGTCCATTCGGCCAATGGACAATTTACCGAGCCGCGACCATAAGGGAGCGGAGTACAAGGAGTCGTTTATGTTTTCTAATCGTTCAACAATTTCTCGTGGTTGTTCTTTAGCGGCGGCAACACTTGCTGCTGTAGCGTGCATTGGCCTGGCCAGTACGGCATCGGCCAGCACCATCTACTCGGATAGTTTCCCCGGGAGTTCAAGCGCAACCCTCAACGGCACCACCCCGGCCACGGATACCACCGGTGCGACATGGACTGCCGACACCGCTTGGAATGCGGATGGTTCGCTCAATGCATCAATAGTAAACAACTATAAAGCGTATCTTCCATTTGCGCCGGCAAACGGCCAGATTTATACCTTATCCGAGGGCATCAACGCCACATCCAACATCTCTGGTTTCACCGGTGGTTGGATTGGCTTGTTTTTTGAGCCATCAGGAACCTTTATAAGCCCCACTACTGGTGCGCCAAACGGGGGACCGGCGATCTTAGATGACGTGCCAAACAGCATGTCCGAGATTGTGACGCTTACGGGGCCTGGCACCAGCGGCTCGCCTAACTTCAATCTCCCGTATTCCGGATCGGGAATCCAAAACCTGCAGATGGTGCTAAACACAGGTGGTGCCTACTGGTCGGTGCAGTTCTCGGACAACGGGACGGTTCTTGGCTATTACAGCTACTCAAGCACCAACCCAAACCCATCAATTGCCGATGTGGGCTTCAACTCACAGGGAGCGAACGGCCAAGTGAGCAAC
The DNA here is from genome assembly GCA_021800165.1 of Planctomycetota bacterium. GTDB lineage: Bacteria > Planctomycetota > Phycisphaerae > WQYP01 > WQYP01 > JABEVA01. The sequence continues at coordinate 1,087 of JAJYZF010000186.1, forward strand.
TTCTCGCTTACCTCCTCGGCGGTGCCGGAACCCGCGACGCTGGGGTTATTTGCCATCGGCGGAATAGGGTTGCTGCTGGCAGCTCGGCGGCGCAAAACGCAGGTGTAAGCGGCCACAATAACGTTGGCCGAAAAAATAGAGGGCTGTGGGTGACGGCAGCCCTTTTATCTCTTTCTACTTAATTCGTAAGGAGTACAAACCATGTTTATCACGCAACCAAATCCAGAATTAAATTCAGTCTCAACGCAATGCACTCGGCGCCTCCGGCGCGATCGCCCGCAGGTGGGATTTACCCTAATCGAGCTACTTGTGGTGATTAGTATTATCGCCGTGCTGATCGCCCTGCTGCTGCCCGCGTTGGCCAGAGCGAAACAACTCGCCAACAGTATCGTATGTGAGTCCAACCTCGGGCAACTGAGCACCGCATATATTGAATACACTCAATTGCGTGGCGGCATCCATGGAGTGCCATTTGAGGGTAATGGTCCGGGCTACATGTGGTTTCAGGCCTTGGCGCAGATATTCAGTTCGACCCCTCTGCCAAGTGGTACAATTGATGGTACGGTCCCTCCTCCGGGAGCACCGGAGTCGCCATTCCTTGCCTTACCCGTGTCCGAAGAAAAAATACTTTTATGCCCATCGGCATCTCAACTGCCGGTTCCCAATACTGGCTTTGCCCTCGGCAACGCCGTTACACAATGGTCTTGGGATGACGGTAAACCGGAGACCGGCAGCTATTGCTTTAACGCTTTTATGTATAATTATAATGAGACTGTTCCTCCTACCGGCTTGTACTACAGTGCCAGCTACTATTGGCCTTGCAACCCTGGCCAACAACCAACCAGCGAGATTCCATGGCTTGGAGACGGCACATGGGTCACTGCTTGGCCAGAGTTTTGGAATCTTCCCTCTATAAATCTTTCCGGGGATTTTAATGACCTCCAGTCATCCATGGGATACTATGAAACTGATCGGCATGGCACGACGACGAACATGGCCTTTCTCGACGGCCATGTGGAAAGTATACTTCTGGGCAAGCTGTGGGCCCTGAAGTGGAACCCGGTCGATCCCACCATTCCAGGCGGAATGGCGATCACTACAAATTAGTGACACGCCAGGCCCATGCTTTCTTACAAGGAGATGCCTTTCATGCGTCGCAGGGATTTCTGTAAACTGGTGGCCGCCGGTGCGGCATTGACACCGCCGTCAGCGCTGGTGCTGGCCCGAACGTCCAAGCCGGATTCCATAAGCGGTGGCGGCATCAGCCCGGCAGCCTCATCGGCGGAAAATAAACTCGCATCAGTCGCTCTGCCGAAAGTGCGGGTTCATTCCGGACGGAAGGGCTTGGTGACGGCGGGCAATAAGCCATTTATCCCGTTTGGTGCCATGTACTTCCGACCCAATAACGGCTGGACGCCTCGATTTTGGAAAGAGTTTAATGCGGCGGCGACGAGACGAGACTTGTTTGTTCTCAAGGCTCACAACTTCAACACCGTTCGACTCTGGCTCACCAGTCTTTCATTTTATCCGCGCTCGGGCGTGTTGAATCCCGCCGCAATCGAAAAATTTGATCAGTTTCTCGCCTTGGCGGAGGAGGCGGGCATCCACGTTCAGGTATGCGCGTTAACCACATGGCAGGGCAGGCCCGTTAACGAAATTCCCGCCTGGCAACGCACTGATGTATTTGCGGACCCGCGGGCTTTAGAGGATCAGGAACAATTCTGGTCGTTATTTGCCGACCAATACAAGGGGCGCAGCGCTATCCTCACTTACGAGTTGGCCAACGAACCGACGATAGAGTGGAACACCCCCGCCATGCAGGCCCTGTGGAATAAGTGGAATAATAAAACCACGCCGATTCCACCACCCCAGGATAATCCGGGTAATGCGGCTCTCTTGGCTTTCCAGCTCTTCCGGGAGCATGTCGCCGATGAATGGACGCGAAGGCAGGTTGCGGCCATCAAGAAAGCCGATCCTGATGCCTTGGTGACCGTCGGCCTGATTCAGTGGTCGATACCCGCAATTCCAAACCCGCCGAAGTTTTATTCGGGCTTCCGCCCGCAGCGGCAGGCGAAATTTCTGTATTTTATCGAAATACATTTTTATCCGTTGGCTGCGGGCGGGTATCGGTACCAATCCGAAGCAATCAAGCTGGCGAATTTGGCGTATCTGGAGTCGGTGGTACGCGAGGCGGCGTTACCGGGGTTGCCCACGGTGCTGGCGGAGTTCGGCTGGTACGGCGGAGGCATCTGCCCGCACTACGGCCCGCCAAGGCCGGCCACACACACAACAGCAGCAGGCCGGCTTTTGTGGCCAAGAAGTTCGAACTTCCACACCGCTGGTTTGTGGCTGGTTGAACTGGGCCATGTACGATACGCCGTCCGCCGCGGACGTCACCCAATTCAGCGGGTTGTTTACCGCGGATTGCAAGGAAAAACCCTGGGTGAAGCGGTTTGGGGAAATCGCGGCCCAATACCAGAAAAACCCCTCGCCCGTGCCGCTTGGCAAAATCGGTCCCCGTCCGGATTTTCCGTGGGATGCGTGCCTGACCAGTTCGGCGGCGGCGGAAAAGTTTCGGGTGGAATACCTGGACGCGTTCAATCGCGAGTATTTCCATACCTGAGCAAGTTTTATCCAGTATTGTGTTTAAGGAGAACCGTATGCGTCGAAGGGATTTTTGCAAACTGGTGGTCGCCGGTGCGGCGGGCACTTTGACATCATCATGGAGCCGCGTATCCGCGAAACGGCCTGGCCCGGTAGATTTAAACGCCACAGTTGTTTCCCTGCCGCATATCTCCATCAGAAAAGGCTTGTTAGGTGCCAATTTTGTTCTTCAAGACAAGTCCTTCATCGCCAAGGGCTTCAACTACATCGTCCTCCGCGATCATGACCACGCCACATTTGACGCAGCCACCAAGACCACCACCGCCAACTATAACGCC
>JAJYZF010000187.1 GCA_021800165.1 Planctomycetota bacterium
ATCGTTTAATCTGTGTAATCTGTGCAATCTGTGGATCACCGCGTCGTCACTCCGTGTCTTCGCGCCTTCGTGTTTAATCCGTCTTCCGTCTCGCGGGCCACAGCCGCAATTACCCTCCCCCATACCCCGCCTATCACCCATCAACGGAACTCCCGATGGAAGGCTCATCTGCCCAGCGCAGCCGAGCCTCGTTCCGCCTGACCGCAGGCCCCAAACCGCCCGCGATCACTGACAATTAAATACGTGCATCGCCGCGTGGCCCCGTCGAAGCCACAGGCCACGCACCACACCAAAATAAGGAATTTGACCCATGCCCATGCTGCGCCCACAAAACGAAAAAAAGCCCCCTCAACCCGGAAAATTAAAAATGTTTGGCCAGGTTGGCCGTCTTGGCCATCTTACCCCAAAACCCCAACAAAACCGCCCGTTTTTCAACCTGTCCAAGACGGCCAACGCCAAATACCTTGGCCATCTTGCCCGTCCCCGCACTCCCGTTAAGGCATGGATGCCGAAATCCCGATGTGACAGGAGTCGCCAATCGGGACTCACCTGTTCACCTATCTCCCGTCTCGCGCAGCGCCCCATCCTCTGCGTCCCCTGCGGTAAAAAGTCGTCATCGCCGTTAAGGCATGGATGCCGAAATCCCGATGGGGCAGGAGCCAAGCATCGGGAAGGCACGGACGCCGAAATCTCCCGATGTCCCGTAGGCCCAACGCCGTTCGGGAGAGTCGCCAATCGGGACCTCCCAGCTCCTAACTCCCAACTCCTAACTCCTTACCAAAAAAAACTTGTTGATCTTGTGGATCTTGAGAATCTTGCCCCCCCAAAAACCTCAACGCCACGCCTGCAGCGCCGCGGCCTTCGGTTGGCCCAGCCAGGTGTCTTGAGCGCGGCTGTTTTACGCTATAATTATGTGGAATCTTTCGCCCGCGCCTGGCTTGGCGGACGGGTAAAATGGTCCCAATGACAGGAAGCAGAGCCGATGGCTCAAATTTCTATCCGTGATTACAGCCTGGTAGGCCAGGATTCCGCCCACGCAGTCGAGCGTGGTCTGGCGGGCGCGGCTTGGTATACCTCCCCGGTCCCCAAAGATCAGATGCGCGAATTGCTGCAGCGCCGCGACGGACCCGCCCTGCGCGATACCGCGCTGTGGTTTGCCCTGCTGATTGTCTCTGGAATTTGCGGCTATCTTTTGTGGGGCACATGGTGGGCGATTATTCCATTTCTCCTTTACGGCGTCATTTACGGGTCCACGTCCGATTCCCGGTGGCATGAATCCCTGCATGGTACCGCCTTCAAGACGGATTGGATGAACAACGTCCTCTATGAAATAGCATCTTTTATGGTGATGCGCGAATCCACCCCGTGGCGTTGGAGCCATACCCGCCACCACAGCGACACCATCATCGTCGGGCGCGATCCGGAAATTGCCGTACCTCGACCGCCCGATATCACGGGAATTGTGCTGAGCTTTTTTGATCTTAACGTGATGCCGCGATACCTGCGCAAGCTGATGCTGCACAGCACCGGTAAACTCACCGCGGAGGAACGAACCTATATTCCCGCCGATGAGTTCCACAAAGTCTTTGTCAAAGCCCGCATCGTCGTGCTCATCTACGCCCTGGTCATCGCCCTGGTCATTTATACCCGGTCTATTCTGCCGCTGATGTACATTGGCCTGCCGAACATCTACGGTAGTTGGCTGATGCCGATTTATGGGCTGACCCAACACGCCGGCCTGGCCGAAGACGTGCTGGACCACCGACTCAACTGCCGGACGGTGTACATGAACCCCCTGCATCGCTACCTGTATTGGAACATGAATTACCACGTGGAACATCACATGTTTCCGTTGGTGCCGTACCACGCATTGCCCAGGTTGCACGAGTTGGTCCAGGCAGACATGCCCGCCCCGTACCACGGCATCGTGGCCGCATTTCGGGAGATTATTCCAACGATTCGGCGGCAGATCAAAGATCCGGGTTACTATGTGAAACGCAAACTTCCCACGCCCACCCGTCCCGAAGCTGCCCCGGTCGCGGTGCCCATCATCACCGCCGCCAATCCGGTGGCCGTCAATGGCTGGGTTGAAGTTGGTTCGGTCGAACTGCTGCGGCGGGAAGATGTCCTCCGTTTCGACCACGCCGGACAAACTTATGCCATCTACCGTACCGCCGACGACCGTTATTTCGCCACCGATGGAATATGCACCCACGGCAACACGCATCTTGCCGGCGGCATGGTGAAAGGCAACCTCATTGAATGCGCCAAGCACAATGGCCGTTTTGACATTACCGATGGTTCCCCGCGCCGGGCTCCGGCCTGCGTCGCTCTTAAAACCTACCAGGTGCGAATAACCAACGGCAATCTGCTTTTGGATATCACCTCCGCCGGCGGCTGCGGCCTTGCCAACCGCCAAACCACCTATTCCTTCAAGGTGATCCGCAACGACAATGTGGCCACGTATATCAAGGAATTGGTGCTGGAACCGGAGGCCTCTTCGCCGCAACTGCATTATCAACCCGGCGATTACTTACAGTTTAACATTCCAGCCTACGGGAACATCCACTTTGGCACCATGGCGGTGCAGGAGCCATACGCGGCCACCTGGAAGGCTCAGCACGTCTTTGATCTGCGGGCCCAATGCGCCAGCCCGGTTCGCCGCAACTATTCGCTGGCCGGCAACCCCGCCCTGGACCAGCAATATCGGTTGAATGTGCGCATCGCCACACCGCCGCGCGGCCAGGATTGTCCGGCCGGAACCGGATCGGCTTATATGTTCAGCCTCAAGCCGGGAGATCGCATTACGGCGGTGGGGCCGTTTGGGCAATTCCATATCAAGAATACCCAGCAGGAAATGGTTTACCTGGGGGGTGGGTCGGGCATGGCACCATTGCGGTCCCACCTTTCGCATTTATTTGATACGCTGCATACCAGCCGCAAAGTCAGCTTCTGGTACGGGGCCCGTTCATTAAGGGAATTGTTTTATCAGGATTACTTCAACGCTCTGGCCGCCCGCTGTCCCAACTTCAGCTTTCATGTGGCACTCTCCGAGCCGCAGCCATCAGACCAATGGACCGGACCCACCGGTCTGGTCCACGAGGTGTTCCGCCGGCAGTACCTGAACGGCCATGGGAATCCGGCGGAAATTGAATTTTATCTCTGCGGTCCACCCCTGATGATTCAGGCCTCCCTGCAAATGCTGGAAGCGGCGGGTGTTCAGGCCGCGCAGATTTCTTACGACGAGTTCAGCTAATATAGCGGTGGTCCATGCGCAGAATTCTCCTGGCGGCGGTGATGGTACTGATAGGACTTGTGGTGGTTTTGTACCTGCCGCACCGGCCGCGGGCCAGCACCCTATCGCCCCATCCGCGGGGCCTGCGGAAATTGGCCGTGCGCAGCTTGGCCTTCAGGCCGGGTGCCCGCTGGCCGCGGCGGTTCACCGCCGATGGCAAAGATATTTCCCCGCCCGTGCAATGGAGCCACGTACCGCCTCATGTAAAATCTTTTGCCGTGATCGTGGAGGATACGGATGCACCCGGACCCAAGGCCTTTATCCATTGGGTCATCTGGGACATTCCCGCCACTCTCCGCGGGCTGCCGATGGGGGTCAAAACCGTGCCGCACCCGCCGGTGCCGCGGGGTAGTCGGCAGGGCAAAAATAGTTTTGGCAACATCGGCTACGGCGGTCCCGCTCCGCCGCCCGGCAAGGCGCATCATTATCACATTCTGGTTTACGCGTTGAATGACATGCCGCCCGTACCAGCCGGTGCCACGGCCCAAAAGTTGATCCTGGCGATGGAAGGCCATCTGGTGGCCTGGGGCCACACCGTGGGAGTTTATGGGCGGTAAGGCTAGTGGCTCGTTCCGTCAAAAGCTATGGGTGATCTTCCGAATTTGCCGATCTAACCATTGGGCGATGTTGCCCGCGATCAAGGAGGATCAGCATGAAGAAGTATATCGTGCGGCTGGACGCCGCGG
>JAJYZF010000015.1 GCA_021800165.1 Planctomycetota bacterium
ACCAATTCTTGCAACATTTCTGTGGCCTCCGCGCCAAGAATATGGCCGCCCAGAAGTTCCCCGTATTTTTTGTCGAAAATCAACTTCACAAATCCATCCGTCTCTCCCAACGCGACCGCTTTGCCATTGTTGGCAAAATTGTACCGGCCAATCTCATAATCAATTCCCTTTTCCTGGCACTGCCTCTCCGTCCAGCCGACGCTGGCCACCTGTGGATAACAATACGTACACCCTGGAATCAAGCTGTAGTCCATCTCGCGTTGGCTTGCGTTAAACATGCGCTCCACGGCAATGGTGGCCTCCAAACTTGCTACATGGGCCAGCCAGGGCGGCCCGATGACATCTCCGGCGGCATAGACACCGGGCACAGATGTCTGGAAGGTTTTATCCACCTTGATCGCGCCTTTTTCAATTCGCGGTGTGGTCGCGGGGGCAAAAAGATTTTCCACATTGCCGGTAACGCCCACCGCCACCAGTACCACATCCGCTTCCACCGTGTTGCTCTTTTGGGTCGCCTGATCAAGAATCGTCAGCTTGGCTCCCTTGTCTGTCAGCTCCACCTTTTCAGTTCGCGTATTGGTTTTAATTTCAATTCCGCGTTTAGTGAAAATAGTTTGCAGCCGCGAACTTACATCCGCATCTTCAATGGGCAAGATTGCGGGCAGCATTTCAATTAAGGTCACTTGGGTGCCAAACGCGTTATAGATATAGGCAAATTCTACACCAATAGCACCCGCTCCGATAATGGCCATACGTTTGGGAATGGTCGGCAGCGTCATCGCCTCTCGACTGGTAATGATACGTTGGCCATCGGCTTTAATTCCCGGCAATTCACGGCTGCGGGCACCGGTGCAGATGAGAATTTTGTCTGCCGAAATAGTGTCGGCAACCTTGCCATCAGCCGATCGCACTTCCACCGTGTTGGGAGCAGCTACAAAACCAGTACCGATGTAGCGACCGACCTTATTTTTTTTGAATAAGAATTCGATACCCTTGCTAAGTGTGTCGGCACAGCCGCGGCTGCGCTGCACAACTTTGTCCCATTGCAATTTAGCCGTCTCCACCGCCATGCCGTAAACCGGTGCGGTATGTTGGAGCGAACTGAAAAAGTGGGCATCCTGAATAAGAGCTTTGGTTGGGATGCAGCCCCAGTTCAAGCAAATTCCGCCCAGTTCAGCGCGTTCCACACACGCTACAGACTTTCCTAATTGGGCCGCGCGCACAGCAGCCACATACCCACCTGGGCCCGAACCAATAATGACCAGATCAAATTTTGTCTTCGACACGCCCGACTCCTGTTTTCACGGCAACGTTGCCGACTAGAGTGGATTGTATGCGATGCCCCATTCCTGGCAACAGCGCCGTTGGCCCGTCGATTGACTTTTTGGCGTGGCACACCGAAAATTCAGACTGCAACGGTCGGCCGTGGATAAGATTCTCTCTGGCCCAGTTGCCTGAAGCATCCGCGGTTGCGGAGCGGGGTGCAAAGGCTGGGTTGCCGCGGCAACCGTCTTGACCAGGGGCGGGAATTAAGGAATTTCATGCATCGACCTTTGTTATTGCCCAGTCCACCTTGATAGTTTCTCAAGTTCAACGGGCGCGGTGTAGCCTTGATGCGCTGCGCAGATAACGTGTGGCGGCGGTAATATGCCGCGCCCATGGCAGTGTAAGTGCAATTCCCTGAAGAAAGCGCCGCTTATGTCAACTAACCTGGTGGAGATCAATCGCCGGAGAACCTTTGCCATCATTTCCCACCCGGATGCGGGCAAAACCACCCTCACGGAAAAATTTTTACTTTATGGCGGAGCGGTGCACTTGGCGGGTAGTGTGACGGCGCGAAAAAATCAGCGGGCGGTTACTTCTGATTGGATGGAATTGGAGCGACAACGTGGCATTTCCATCACTTCCACAGTCCTGCAGTTTGATTACAATGGCTATCGGATCAACCTTCTGGACACGCCCGGGCATAAGGATTTTTCGGAAGATACGTATCGAGTTCTCACTGCTGTCGATGCCGTGGTCATGGTCATTGATGCCGGCAAAGGCATTGAAGCGCAGACGCGAAAGCTTTTTGAAATCTGTCGGCGGCGTGGCGTGCCAATTTTCACCTTCATGAACAAGCTGGATCGGCCGGCTCGAGATCCGCTGGCGTTATTGGATGAGCTGGAAAATGTTCTCGGGCTGCGGGCCTGTGTGGTGAACTGGCCGCTGGGCGACGGTCGGGAATTTCGTGGGGTGTTTGATCGGATTCAACAGCAAGTGCATTTCTTTGACCGGGTGGATCACGGTGCTTATCGGGCACCCGTGCGGGTGGTGGAGGTGGGAGATGCCGCGGTACGTCGGGAGTTGAGTCCAGCCACCCACGCACGCGTGGTGGAGGAGCTTGGCTTGTTGGACGCCGCCAGCACCGCCGTTGATGTTGCAGCCATACAGGCCGGCCAACTTAGCCCGGTGTTTTTTGGCAGCGCCGCGAATAATTTCGGCGTGCAGCTTCTGCTGGATTCGTTTTTGAACTGGGCGGTAGCTCCGGTGCCGCGGGTATCCCAAGGGGTGGTGGTGCCGCTGGATTCGCCCGCTTTTTCCGGGTTTGTCTTTAAGATTCAGGCCAATATGGATCCAAGGCATCGGGATCGGATTGCGTTTGTCCGCGTCTGTTCGGGCAAGTTCACCCGCGACATGCGTGTTTGGCATGTGCAAACCGGCAAAGAAGTGCGCCTGTCCAGTTCCCATAAACTTTTTGGGCGCGAACGCGAAACGGTTGATGAGGCATGGCCCGGGGATGTTATTGGTCTGGTCGGGCACGGTGAGTTCGGCATTGGTGATACGCTTAGCACCGACCCAAATATTCTCTATCGGGAGATACCTCATTTCACTCCGGAATATTTTGCGTATCTGCGCAGTCCCAATCCCAGCCAGTTCAAGCAGTTTCGTGAAGGCTTGAGCCAACTTTTACAGGAAGGCGTGATTCAAACCTTGACCCTGCCGGATTCTGACACCCGCGGCCGTCTGCTGGCGGCGGTGGGGCCGTTGCAGTTTGAGGTGGTGCAGTATCGGTTAAAGAGCGAATATGGAGCGGACTCTCATCTGGAAACGGCTCGATTTGCGGCCTTACGCTGGGTTTCAGCGGCGGTGCCGCAGGAGTTGCTGGACCGTGCGGTGGAATTTGGCAGCGTGCGACCGGCCGTGGACGGACGAAATCAACGGGCCTTGTTGTTTCCAGATGAATGGAGCCTGGCCCATTTTGTCCGCGAAAACCCACGGGTGATTATTTCCGAGATGCCGTTTGAGGCTATTGGGGTGGCGAATTCCGCTGCCAGTCAGTAGCATAACCAAGTGAAGCTTTACCTGCGGGGCGGAGCACTCGGCAAAGAGCTTCGCGATGCGGCAGGGGACGACACAACCGTTCAAGGAGAAAACCACATGGTCAACCTGGCGTTGGTTACCGCGGGACATATTCATACTCCGGGCTTTGTTAAAAGCGTGCGGGCCAGAGCGGATATGCGCGTACTGGGCGTGTACGATCCCAATCCAGCCATAGCGCACAAGTTTGCGGAAGAATTGCATACCGATGTGCGGACCGCCGATGAACTTATCCGCGATGCCGCAGTCCATGCGGTCATCATCAGCGGGCGAACCGATCAACACGCTGGTTTGGTCGAACAGGCAGCGGCCGAGGGCAAACATCTGTTTGTGGAAAAGCCTTTGGCTACCACCCTCGCCGACGCCAACCGCCTTTACACCGCCATTACCGATGCCGGCGTGTTGTTTCAGACTGGTTATGCCATGCGCGGCAATCCAATATATCGGTTTATCAAACAGGAAATTCTCGCCGGCAATTTTGGAACCATCACGCGGGCCCGCTGCAGCGTGTGCCATTCCGCAGCTCTCGGAGGCTGGTTTGACCAGGACTATCGCTGGTTTTATCAGGCTGACCGCTCGGGGGGCGGGGCCTTTTTGGATCTAGGCTGTCACGCCGTCGATTTGCTGATTTTTCTCTTCGGCCCGGCAGTGGCTGGAACCGCGGCACTCAACGGCGGCATCAAATATACCAACATTGACGAATATGGTGAAGGTCTGTTGACCTTCCGCAACGGTATCATCGCCAGCGTTGCGGCGGGCTGGGTTGATCAGTCCAATCCAGTAGGGGTACTGATTTCCGGCACCGAAGGACATGCCTACGAACGCAGCGGGGAACTGTTCTATTTAAGCCGCAGATCGGTCGTTGCCGGAAGCGATGGCAAGGCTCCCATAGATAAAGCTCTGCTTCCGCCAGAGATGGCGCATCCGTTTGAGATATTTCTGGATGTACTTAGCGGCAAGATCGATAAGACCCACCTGATTCCGGTTGCCGAGACGCTGCAGGTCATGAAAGCGATGGATGCCATGTACCTGGGCCATAAATTCGGCAGTTGGGTAAACGTGATGTGACGGTCTTTCAGTCCATCGGCATCGGCTCTGGGTTAAAATCGGTACCGGTGGAGATGGGAACACAAAATCGCAAGAACCATGGCCTGCGGCCGCTCACAAGGAGCGGGGTGTTGTCCGGCGGTCACCTCCAACTGTAACGAACGGTATACGTAATGATTTTTTTTCCGTTATCAGCCGGTACATCCACCGGAAATTCTATTTCCCGCGCATTGATCTTTCGAAATTTATCGCTGTTTTTTACAATTTTCCAGTTGCTCCACCGCCACAGATATTGTTGTACCAGAATGTGTGCTATTTTTTTCCCATGGTTATGCAGGGTGATCTGGAACGTTTCATGAAGCGTTTTTCCGGCATTATTTAAATCAAAATTTGTTTCCACCCGCTTGCCGATGATATCAAACGCTTGGCCGACCTTGACGAACACCGGTTCGTTGGCGGGGGTATTATGGATTAAATCTTCCCCTAGAAATGCCAGCATGCCGTCGCTGGGGTCCGCCTGATACACCCTTATTTTGCCTTTGGGAAAGGGGATGCCCAGGAAATTTCTCTTGCTGTTATCGAAGCGAATATAGACCCCTACCTCACCGGTGGATTCGACGCCGTTGTTACGGGCCAGATTCGGGCCGCCGTAATAGCCCCACCAAGGGTTGTTTTGGCCATTATAGATGAATTCTTTTTGCACGGTTATGTGCGGTCTGGTGGGAAAAAGGGCAATTTGCTGGGTGGAATTTTGATGAATGGTGGTTCGTCGCGGCAGAGTATACATGTGGTATTCAAAGAAGGCTTTCTGCTGGAAAGCGGCAGTGGCGGTCGCCATCTGCATATTAGCTCTCATTAACATCCCAAATTGCTGTGGTTGTGGCTGTACCCGATTAACATTCCCGGCAATCAATTTCAGACGGGCGTGGCGATAGCTTTTGCCGGAGAGGTTCAGCAAGGTAACCCATGCCGACAGACTCGCTCCTGTATTGGCGGAATTCAGCACCAGATTGTAATCTGCAATCCACGTGAGGCCCTTGGTCTGATAGGAAGTAAGAATCTTTTGCTTCCCGCCGATCGGGGCGTCCACCAGCCATTCCAGGGTGGGTTTGGTCATCAACCCGTGCGGCAACTTGCCCAGATGTACCTGCTGGAGGTTGGCGGCATTGACAATGCGTAAGCCATGACCGGTTTGTACCACGATCGAATTGCCCGCATGCAGCAATACGCCGGTAATCCTTTTTACGCCGCGCAGTCCCACGGGCGAATACAACGTGATGGGATGTTCCAAATATTTACTTAAGATCTTTTGCGAGTTAACCAGATCAAACTTGAAGCGTTGATCCCATACACTGGTTCGGGGGACGGTGAGGTCCTTAAAGCTTACGGAGGTCGGGTCAATGAGAGCTGCCACGTTAGTAAAGTCCAGATGATTGAGTCCCGCTTTTAAGTTTACTTCCCTGACTTCCTGGACCACGCCGAATCCGGGAATTTCGGATGGACTTACGTTGTTGTTCCCAATTTGCTGATTAAAAACCCATTGTTGGGGATTAAAGGCCGCCGGATCCGCGGAAGAATAAATGGTGATGCTGGTTCCGGCCGGTGGCTGGGAGGACGGTTGAGGGACTTTGGCCGGAGGCGCAGCGGTGGTTAGACCGGCGGTGGCCAGCAAAGCAGCGGCAAGGAGGGTAGAACGAATGCATTTCATATAAAATCTCCTGCTATGTAGACATCAACGATCAACGGGTAATGACGACTTGCCGCTCCAGCGCTAGCGGCCTATCACCTACCTCTACGATGCTTTGGACGCCTTAAGTCGTCGCCGAGTTCCCAAATATCTCATCCGTCTTGCAGTTTTTTACCAAGAAGGTCATAAAGCGCTGCGGCGGTACGAATACCGGCATAATAACCGTCCAAATTCAGTTTTTCGTTGGGTCCGTGGATATGATCGTCGGGCAAGCCAAAGCCCAGCATTACCGCATCCAAGTTAAACATCTGCTTAAACCAGCCGACGACGGGAATAGAGCCGCCGTCGCGCACATATACCGGATCCTGCCCAAACCCGATTTTCAGTGCTTCCACCGCGGCCTGCATGGCCGGGGAGTCCGTGGGGGTTAGCGCCGCCGGCGATGCACCTAAGGGCGTGAGGGTGACGGTAACGCCAGGCGGGGTGATCTGTTTTATAAAGGCCTCAAATGTGGCGGCGATCTTTAGCGGGTCCTGATTGGGTACCAGTCGCATGGACAGTTTGACGCCGGCCTTCGCCGGTAAAACCGTCTTGGCTCCCGGCCCCTGATAACCGCTCCACAGGCCGTTGATGTCTAAAGTCGGGCGAATCCATCGGCGTTCCAACGTCGTGTAGCCGGTTTCCCCAAAGGCTGTGGCGATACCGGCTTCGCGGGCGAATTGGGCGTCCGTAAAGGGCAGGTTCCTCCATTGTCGCCGCAGCTCTTCATCCGCAGGAACGACATCGTCATAAAATTCGGGCAACGTGACGCGGCCTTGGCCATCGTGCAGGCGAGCCAGCATCTCGACCAATGCGTTGGCGGGGTTGGCCACCGCGCCGCCGAAAAGCCCACTGTGCAGGTCCGCCTCCGGACCTTGTACATCGAGTTGGTAATACATCAATCCACGCAGGCCACAGGTGATCGCCGGAACACCGGGGGCAAACTGGGCGCAATCGCTGATAATCAACGCCTGGGCTGATTTTAATTGATCCTTACATTGTTCCATCACCGTCCGCAAGTGAAGCGATCCGATTTCCTCCTCGCCTTCCAGCAACACGGTCAAGCGCACGGGCAATTCCGAGGCAATTTCCCGCCATGCCAGCAGGGCTGCCAGATGGGCGTGTACCTGCCCTTTGTCATCACTGGCTCCGCGGGCAATCAGCGCCCCATTTTTCTTGGTGGGCTTGAATGGCGGCGTCTGCCAGCCATCCTCGATTTGTGCCGGTTGCACGTCGTAATGACCATAAAATAAGATGTGTGGTGCATGGAGTGGGCATAGACCCACTGGGGTGGTGGCCAAGACGCAGGGGTGGCCGGGAGTGGATATCATTTCGGCCGTCAGGCCGATTCCCCGCAAGTTGAGCATGGCCCATTCCGCAGCGGCAGCCACATCGGCATCATGCGATTGCTGTGCGGAAATGCTGGGAATGGCCAGCCATTGCTGGAGGTCTTCCAGCCACCGCCCACGATTTTTATCCGCCCAGATTAATACGCTGTCCAGCATGAAAAGCTCCTTTTACCGACAAGGGCTTGGCCCGATTAGTCTTCATCGGGCACTTTTTCCTGTTGGCCACTGGCGGCGGCCCGATCCATAGTGTGCAACACATGAACAACGCGGGCCGCTTTGCGTGCGGTAATGGCCAGTTCATCGCCTAATCGCAGATGATCCGCCACATTCTGGTAATATCGAAAACCTTCGCTGGCCGCATATTTTATCCGTACGGGCGATTCGGTCTTAACCGTGGAATCATAGGTGTGCAGTTCAAAGCTGCCATTCCAATGGTCCAACACCGCCCCGCGCGTCCCCAAAATTCGCCAGCGGGGTTTATTCACCCGGCCGATGGCCGACATCTCAAAATCCAACGTGCCGCCATTTTTAAACCGCACATACGCTTCCATATGGTCTTCGTTGGTCACATTGGTCCAAACCCGCTTTTGGGTGGTGGCCACTAGCCAGTCGATTGGTCCATCCATGAGTTCCAAGGCCCAGAACATAATATGCGCACCCCAGTCGAAGTGCATGCCACCGGAAATTTCCTTGCTGGAACGCCACCAGCTTCCAGGTGGTGCGAAGGAGTCGCTGCCAGTTTCAATTCTGAACACATCGCCGATGGCCCGGCGCTGCCGCACCATCTCCTCCAACGCCAGAAAATCGCCATCCCATCGGCGGTTATGGTAAACACTTAACATTTTTCCCACTTGTTTGGCGGCAGCAATCATGGCTTGCACTTGCGTGGAATTTATCGCCATTGGCTTTTCCACAATGCAGTGCCGTCCGCTCCGAAGTACGTCTATGGACACCTGGGCATGAAGGTTGTGCGGCAGGATAACGGTGAAAAGTTCCGCATCCGTCTTCTGGAGCATCTGGCGGTAATCCGTAAATGTGTGGATACCGGGAAAGTCCTTGGCCGCAACATCCGCCCGGGCTGGATCTACGTCGCAGGCGGCCGCGGCAATAAAGCCAGCGTCCTGCATTTCTTTTAAGTGTTGAAGCCCCATGTTAAACGTGCCACCGTAGCCGATGACGCCGACCTTTAACGGCGGCTTTTCCATCATGCCCACCGCCCATCGCAAACCCCGACTAAATAGCTGCCGCCATCCAGGGTGCGAGAAATCGTCCACCGAATGCCCGGGCGAGAGATAAAACACGCGGCCGGCAGCATAATCCTTCACGTAAGCCACTGGCTGCATCTTTCCCAGCCAGTTGGCCTGTGCCAAGATGCGGGGCGGCGAACCCACCGTCTCGAGTTGATAGAGTTCGCTGGTGATCCGAAAAGGCTTAAAATGACGCATGATCTGGTGCGTGGTATCGCGGGCTTCCACCAGAAATTCCACCGGTGCTCCGTGTCCGATAAATCTGGTTCCGAGCAAGTCAGTATAGTTGCGGTTGTTTTTCCAACTGGCCGCTGCTCCATGGAGGCCCACCAATGCACCTCCGGATTTAACAAACGCGATGAGATTACTTTCTTCCGCAGGCGCTAACTCTCCACCTTGGGTGCAGATTACCACGGCCATAAAATCTTCCGGTGAGAGCCTGGCAAGAACGTGGCAATCTTGCGATGCTTCCACGATAAATCCATCGTGGGAGATCATTTTTTCCAAGCTTGCGGCTATGGCTGGAAAATCGTGGTATGCCCCACCGGTTAAGAGCAAAATTTTTCTCTGGGTCATAGATCAATTGCTTCCTGAAAATACATGGCCATTGAAAGCACTCATGGACAGAAAATCGTAGTTCCTGTCAGGCGTTAAGGCAAATGGCCTAGCAAAGGACAAGCCCAGAGGGGGTGGAGGTTTTTTCTTGGGCGCAGGTCAACCAGGAGACGATCACTGCGGCCCCCATGGTCATGTATTACCCTAACCGATTTAACCTTCCGGCTGGGAAATTAACGGACAATCGGTTTTTAGCTTGCGATCTAACACATTCTAAATACATAACTTATGAATTCTTGTTAAGATTAACACAATCTTAACAATTCCTTAATCAAAACACATTGCCGCAGACGGATACTTAAATTGTCGAGATTGGAGTCTCGCACCGGCTTGGTTATGGCTGGTCTGAGCCAAGTTGGGAATTTTAGGGATTTCGTCAGGAGAAACGCGATGTCGCAGGTAACAGCAGATCCTATTGCCAAGGGTATTTCCGAAGCGCTCAACGAAGTCAAATTCAGCCGATTCCATTTTCGCGCTATTGTCACCGCCGGGATGGGATTTTTTACCTCGGCTTATGATTTGTGCGTGATCGGCACGGCTGCGGCTCTCATCGGGCCGATCTGGCATTTACAAGCCGCCGATACCAGCCTATTGGTGGCTGCATCCTTGGCGGCTACGTTTGTCGGAGCTTTTGTGTTTGGCCGTCTGGCCGATGTGATCGGTCGGAAAAGCATCTATGGAATCGAGGCCATCCTGATGTCGGTCGGAGCCGTCGGCAGTGCTTTTTGTCCGAGTCTGATTTGGCTGGTGGTGTGCCGCGTGATAATGGGTTTCGGGATTGGGGGCGATTATCCGCTCTCAGCGGTTATTATGAGCGAATACGCCAACCGTAAGGATCGCGGAAAAATGGTGGGCATGGTGTTTTCCTGTCAGGCATTAGGGTTTCTGGCCGGCCCGCTGTTAGCGGTGATTTTATTGGCGGCTGGTGTGGGTCATGATCTGGCCTGGCGAATTTTGTTGGGGGTGGGAGCAGTTCCATCGCTGGCGGTGATTTTCCTGCGGCGTACCATGCCGGAATCACCGCGGTGGCAGGCCCGGGTTTCCGGTAATAAATACGGCGCAGCAGCGGACATGGCCAAGTACACCAAAGGATTGGCCAGCGTGACGCACGTCAACGGTCGCGATCCGCGTATCAGCGCTCCGCTAAGCAAATACCTGGTAACACTTATCGGCACCGCCGGTGCGTGGTTTGCACTGGATTATGCCTTTTACGGCAATTCCGTGTGTATGCCCCTGATTATGAAGGGCATTGATCCTACCGCGGATCTTCTGGCTAATCTGGCTTGGGGTGCGGTCATATTCGGTGCCTTCGCGGTTCCGGGATATATCTGTGCCTTTATGTTTGCCGACAAAATTGGTCGCAAGCGTCTGCAAATTTTGGGTTTTACCATGATGGCCTTGTGCTTTGGTATCATCGGGCTGTTTCCGCAGGTGGCGTCGAGTTTCGGGTTGTTTGTGGTGTTGTTTGGATTGAGTTTCTTTTTTACGCAGTTTGGACCCAACGTGACGACCTTTATTCTCGCCGCGGAGCTATTTCCTGTGAATCAACGCACCACCGGACATGGTATATCCGCGGGTATCGGCAAGGTGGGGGCTTGCTTGGGGGTATTTGCCTTTCCGTGGCTTAGTGCCCGGATGAATGTCTATCATGCGTTACTGTTTTCCGCGGGCTTTGCGGTTTTGGGCACGCTGCTGACACTGCTGATTAAGGAACCGGCGGGCAGATCGCTGGAAGACATCAGCGGTGAGGACTCAGGCAAATCTGAGGCCCTGGAAAGACCTCTCAAATCGCGAATGGCTTCCCTGGCGGCCTGACGCGTAGTTTCCGGGAGCGTCATCGATGGGCGATGGCATACATAATCACATTTGCCGCTAGGGCCTGCGCCGATGGCGGGGCATATCCGCTGATCCCCCAAGTATTGGTGCCGAGCAATCCGCAGGTGATATCTGCAGAAGAAAATACAACAATCCAACGTCCATTCCTTTTGATGCCCATCAGCTCCGGACGCGTTTTCACATGCTGGTGTTGTTGGTTATAAAACTTTCGATATTTTACGCGCGTGACATTGACACCGTCGGGAAAGGTTCCCGTATAGAGAGATGACCTTTGCGGAACGGCAATCAGCGTCTGGTGCGGAAACGCCTGCACCACAAGTTGCACGAAAGAATCAGTAAATTGATTCTTTCCGCCGGCCGCATCGGCCAAGAGCATGCCGCCGTGCTGAATATAGTATCGCAGCGCTGTAATTTGTGCGGCACTGAGGGTAAATACACCAGTGCCGGTCATTTGGGCCAGAGGGCAGCGCTTTGGGCTTAGTTTCGGGCCGATGGCATGATCAATGATGTTCAATCGGGTATGAAAATACCGAGCCGTGATTCGGGCCATGCGCGGCCAGGCTCCCGGCTCCGGATTCCAGTTGCCGACATATCGCAAACGGGCCATGGTCAGGCGGCGGGTGGGCTTGGTGGTGGGGCGAGCAATAGCCAGTGATTCCAACCGATTGGACAATGCCACTTTGCCGGTGGCATAAAAATAGATATTGGCCGGAACTTGCCAGTCGCCTTTGGCGGCAAAGCGATGACCCTGCCAGATGGCTCCGAGATCTGTTGAACTCAGCAGCCATAAATAGCGGATATGATTGCTGAGAGCCTCAAATTGCGGCGGCCGCTGGAAATGATACCACGGCTGAAGGGTGTAAATATAACTGGTTGGTGGAACCGCTGTTACCGGGTAACGACCATGCACCATGCGCCGGGCATATTGCACCATGGCCTTTTGAAAGAGGCGGGAGCCGCCGTCCGGTGAAGAAAGGATCAGACCGCCGGCTTGTACGTAATGGCGGAGTGCCGCCACCTCAGACCTGGAAAACCGGGGATCTTTGCTGCCTGTGATGAGCAAAATAGGGGCTTGAAGCCATTGGGTTAGCGGTGCGTGAAAATTAACCACCTGCCAGTTAAGAGGTGTTTCAAAGGTTTTACTTAGCCAGGATGTAAAATTCGCGGCGTCGCGTTGGCGGGCATTCCAATCACCGAAGAAATTGGGGCCATACTGGAGCTTACTGATGACTACTGGATTTAGTCCGCGGTCCAGCACCAACAGGGCGTAGGCGGTCGCTACTACCGAAGAAGCCTGAAAAAAATGACCATCGCGCCACGGGCCACCCCGGTGACGGGTGAGTGTTCGGGAAAAATCATCATACCAATTATGTCCGGCAATGGTCGTAATGCCACCGGCCAGAGCCACACGTTCATCGCCATACATGGCATAAAAGTTTTTCTCCTGGGGATTAAAGTGCCGGTTCAGCCACGCCAAGCCGCGCAGGATAAAAGCATGTGGAATGGGGTTTATTGTTGCCCGCTGGTAAAGATATTCATCGCAGATAAAAAGGCTGGCCACGCCCGCGGGAGTCATGGTGTTGCATGGTGCCATGCCAGGTCCGCCAACGGGATGATTGGAAGTTCCGGAATAGATCCAGGCACCGTTCATATATTGTTTGGTCCGCCAATGTCTGGCGGCCTTGCGCCAATAGGCATACGGCATTTCCAAGCCGGCATGGGCGCAGGCCCAAGCACCGAGTACGCCATATTGGGTGTTGGAATTATCCCAGCGTTGTCGCGCAAATATCAGGGCTCCAGGAGGGCCTTGCGTATAGGTATAACCGCCATCGGCATGGATGCTGTCAATGAGATATCGGGCGTCTTGCTGCAGTACGTGGCGATAACGTGCTTTAGCCGGCAGCAAGGCCATGGCATTGGCCTGAAACGAGGCCACGTAGGTGCTGTGCGGCCTAAGTCGCACGAGAAAATTCAGAGCTCGGCGCATTTTGGGAGCAAAGATATTGAGCTGCGGCAAGTGCAGACTTTGCTGCACGTCCAAGAGAGCTTCCGTGACCAGAGCGGTTCTACCGCCGAATTGGAGCGTGTTGTCGGACCCGGGAGATTCCCAGAGCCAACGACGCTGCTGTTGGGACAGCAAAAAGTTAGCGCCACGTGTGATGGCCGCTATGACCGCCTGACTCCGACGGCTCACGGGCGCTTGTGGCAGTGGGAAATGTATCGGCAGGCTGGGGTGGAGAGCTGCTTTGACGACGGGCGGTGATGGGGAGGTGGAAAGTACTTTTGGTGGGGAGCTCCCGGCGGAGGCCATACCGGTGCCAACAATGGGTTGGGAAGAAGGCTTTGGCCGGGTGGAGGCTATCGGTGCGGGACGTACTGCCACCATCGGCGACGATGGTGGTTTTATCACCGGCTTTGGCAAAGGGGTATGGCCGTTGGATGGTCCGGTGGGCGAGACCGTTTTGCCGATAAGTTGGCGCAGGGGATGGGAACGAGGTGGCGGCAAGTTCTGTGGTTTCTCGGATGGTGCCAACCAGTGACCCAACAGTAAGCCCGCGATGGTCATCAGCAGCAGGCTGACGACCAAACCTTTCACGCCAAGTTGTCGCCGCCCGTGGGTCAAGTGTCGGTAGCAATCCGCACACACGACGGAATCCTGCCAGATATAAGCCTCATCAGACGAACCGATAATGGCATTACAATTTTCGCACTCTTCCATCTGGTCGGCCATTGATGATTTCCTGTTGCGATATCAACTATAGAGCCACCACCGTGGCCACACCCAGGTGAAAAATCACCGGGCGTTGCAGAACCGCCGTCACTTGGCGGAGAGCCAATTATCACCCCACGCTACATCCACCTTCAACGGCACCCTTAAATCCATGGCGTGCTCCATTTCCTCACGCACCATCTGGGCATAGGTTGCGGCTTTATCACGAACACACTCAAAAACCAGTTCATCATGTATTTGCAGAATCAGTTGAATATCATCCGCGTGGGGCTTAATCCGGCGATGAATTCGCACCATGGCTACCTTGATAAGATCCGCTGCAGACCCCTGTATCACAGAATTGATGGCCGCCCGGCGGCCAAACTGTCTGATCGACTGGTTGGTAGAGTGAATTTGGGGAATTTGCCGACGACGTCCCAAAATCGTTTGCACAAAGCCATGGGTCATAGCCTCTTGTGTACAGGCATTGAAAAATTCCTCAATCGCCGGAAAACGTGCTTTGTATGCCTGAATAAATGCCGCAGCTTCACGTTCCGGAATTTTGAGAAGTTTGGCCAATCCATAGGATGTTTGGCCGTAGATAATTCCGAAGTTGACGGATTTGGCTACGCGGCGCATTTCGGGGGTAACTTGTGGCAATTCCACGTGATGAATTTGTGCCGCCACGTAAGCGTGAATGTCATGGTTGGCGCTAAAGGCGGCAATCAGGGCGCGTTCATGACAAAAATGGGCCAGGATACGCAGTTCTACCTGCGAATAATCGGCACTGATGATGACGTAATGAGAGTTTCTGGCGATAAACGCCCGGCGAATTTCCCGGCCAATATCGGTGCGAATGGGAATGTTTTGCAGATTCGGATCGCTGCTGGAAAGCCGCCCTGTTTCCGCCACCGTCTGGTTGAAGCTGGCGTGAACCCGGCCGGTTACCGGCGATACCCCAGCCGCCAATGGTTCCAGATACGTACCTTGCAGCTTGGTGAGTTGCCTATATTCCAGAATCAATGCTGGTACCGGATGGTCATCCGCCAAGGCCTCCAGTACGCTGATATCCGTGCTGGGACCGGTCTTGGTTTTTTTGATTACACGCAGCCCCAATTTACCGAAGAGCACCTGGCCAAGCTGCCGGGGCGAGTCGAAATTAAATTCCATGCCGGCAACCTCACGAATGCGCAACTTTAAATCCGTCAGTCTTTTTTTAATATCTGCGCTTAAGCTGTGCAGCAAGTTCACATCAACCTTAACCCCGGCGTATTCCATATCGGCTAAAACGCTCACCAGCGGCATCTCCACATCAAAAAAAAGCCGATCCATGCCGGCGTCAGCCAGCCGGGGAAACAGGACCTCCGCCAGCCGCAGCGTAACATCCGCATCTTCCGCCGCATACGTGCAGGCTTGTTCCAACGGTACCTGAGCAAAGCTTCTTTGTTGCGTTCCTTTGCCGAGAAGGCTGGAAATGGCAATGGGTTTTAACCCCAGGTAATCCACAGCCATCGCATCCATGGAATGGCTGACCCTCGATGAATCCAGCAGATAGTCGGCAATCATGGTATCCAAATAGACACCGGCCAGCGGCAGTTGGCAACGCCGCAGCACATTGATGTCATATTTGAGATTCTGGCCGATTTTCTTAATGGTTGGATCGGCCAACAATGGCCCAAGGTATTCTTGCAAGATATTGATGGCCACACATTCGGCCGGTCCTTTAATGGCGACATACCAAGCCTGGCCGGGCACCGCAGAAACTGAAATTCCGCACACGTTCGATTTCATCGCTCCCAGAGCATCGGTTTCGGTATCCACAGACAACCAGCGACGTTTGGATTCACCTAAGAAATCCCTTATTTCCTGCAGCATCTGCAGCAGAGTTGGGATTGAATTCACCAGGCGATAATTTCCCTGCACCGGGTGGAGTGATTTTCCGGGAACTGGTGGGGTGTTGTTTGGATCTGCGACAGGAGATGGGGCATCGCCGGAGCCTTCGTCTGTAGATGGCGCTGCCGCAGTGTCTTTGGTTATTTGATTAAAAAGGCTGACTTCGGCCGGTGTAAGATCCTGAGTCGGTATTCTTGTGGTTTGTCGTGTCACCAATGCCGGGGCCATGCGGGCATTTTCTGTTGGGGGGCCACCGAGAGCAGGCCCCGTAGCCCGCTGGAGTTGGGGAATCAATCGGCGGAAGTTCAATTCTTCAAACATGGGCAAAAGAAGAGATAGGCGGTTGGGGTCAAAGCGGCATTGCGACCAGGAAAAGTTCACTGGTACATCGGTCTGCAACCGCACCAATTGGCGCGATTGATTGAGCACGCCGAGATTGCTGCGTAAGGCTTCGCCTGCTTTGCCCGGAATGTTTGCCGCGTTGGCTATGAGATTGTCCAGGGAGCCAAATTGGGCAATCCATTTGGCAGCCGTTTTCGGCCCAACGCCGGGTACTCCGGGAATGTTATCGACCGTGTCGCCGGTGAGGGCCAAAACATCGGCAGCTTGTTCGGGCCGATAACCTTTTTTGGCCAGCAGGCCCACGGCATCGAGTACCGCATTTTCCTGAATGTCAAAAAGGACCGTTCGTTCATCAATCAGGGCATCCATATCCTTATCGCGGGAGCAAACGTACACTTTGGCGTGAGGAAAATCAGCAGCAGTTTTTATGCGGTTTACCACGGTTGCGATCACATCGTCGGCTTCATAGCCTTCCACCCGTAAAATCGGCACGCCCACGGCCTCCATCATTTGACTGATGCGCCGGATTTGGGCGGGCATATCTTCCGGCATCGGCCTGCGCTGGGCTTTGTATTGCGGATCCAATTGATCGCGTTGGCTGGATCCAGCATCCATGGCCAGTGCTATGTGGGTGGGGCGGCAGTTATCCAGAAGCTTGAGAAACATCGACATGAAGCCGAAGGTGGCATTGGTTGGCTCTCCGGATGGGCCTGTTAAACCACTGACCGCATAATAAGCCCTGTAGATCTGGGCGTGACCATCAATGATATAGAGGATTTCGTTATTCATTCTTTTGGTCATTATACCGGGGTTTGATCCATGGCGGGAGCACTGAGAAGTGGTACGGAAATATGTGGCAGCCTGGCCCTTTTTCAGGTGGTTATCTTGGTGCCAGTCCCGTCGCCCAATAACGTTGGTTCGCTTGCCCCGCTGCGGCGACTTGAAAATCCGGTCGTGTGCGATAACAATAAAGAAAATAGGGTGCTTTGGGCTACCTCTGCCGATATACATTGTTACCGCTTGGGGTGATCATCCAAGAATATAGTGCGGCACCGGTTGGTCAAGCGGGTTTTTATCGGAAGTTATACTGATGGCCACAGTCGGCAGTTCAAAACAGGATACGCTGTTGGGGCGCGTTGTCGTGGAGCAGGGGTTCTGCACACGCGATGAGCTTGAAGATTGCCTGGCGCTGCAAAGTGAGTTATCCCAACAAAGCAATCAGCGTAGTCTGGCGGATATTTTGCTTTCCAACGGGTATGTGACGCAAACCCAGCTCGCACGTGCACGCACTACGGCCGACGAACAGCGCGTGATGCAGCAGATTCCCGGCTATCAGATTATTTCCAAGCTTGGTGCGGGCGCTATGGCCACGGTTTTTAAGGCCCGCCAGCTTTCACTGGATCGAATTGTAGCCATCAAGGTTCTGCCGAAGAGGCTTAGTGAAAACAAGGAGTTCGTGGACCGGTTTTATATGGAGGGCAAGGCTGCCGCCCGACTGAACCATCCGAATATTGTTGGCGCTTTTGATGTTGGAGAGGCCGGTGGATACCACTATTTTGTTATGGAATATGTCGAGGGCCAGACGGTTTTCGACCATATTGCCGAAGGCAATCCATACAGCGAAAAGGATGCCATCAATATCGTCATTCAGATATGCAAGGCTCTGGTTCACGCCCACGAAAACGGTTTGATCCACCGCGACGTAAAACCCAAGAATATCATGATTACGCCGAGTGGGGTCGCGAAGCTCGCGGATATGGGTTTGGCCCGTGAGAAGGACGATCAGGAGGCCGCCCAGGCAGAGGCTGGCAAGGCGTACGGTACCCCGTACTACATCTCGCCGGAACAAATTCGCGGTGAGCTTAACATCGATTTCCGTGCGGATATCTATTCCCTCGGGGCCACTTTTTACCACATGATCACTGGCCGAGTCCCGTTTGAAGGTGCTTCTCCCGCCGTGGTCATGCACAAGCATCTTAAGGAAGAATTGGTGCCCCCGGACCATATCATTTCCACCATCAGTTCTGGTACCAGCGAAATAATTGAAGTGGCCATGGCCAAAGATCCCAAAAACCGCTACGCCTCCACGCAGGATATGCTCTCGGATCTGGAGGCTGTGGCCCGGGGCGAACCGCCCGTGCTGGCCCGTAAAGCGTATGATCTGACGTCTCTGGCCAATCTGGAAAAAAATGGACGTGAGGCGCAAGAGGGTGGAGTGATCATGGTGGAGGCCTCGCGTGAACAAACCATTGATTTTGGATCACGCACTTGGACCGAAAAACTCTCAGATCCGCTGGTCATTACTCTCTCCGCATTGCTGCTGATGGCAGTACTTATCATCATTGTTCTGCTGTTGAGCCGTTAGCCCGGCCAAGGGTACGGCGAGGCTGCGTTTTTTGGCCACGCCCTTTTGGTTCCGCTGCAGGTTCAACTGCACGCTATTAATCACAGATGGAGTCGGGGCTGGCTGGGCAACGTGAGTTGCCGAAGTGCGGTAACACCTCACGTGGTTCCGGATCTCGCCTGTACCTCAAAAATACTTGATCGTTGGGTTGATAGGGCTTTGCACATGAGGTAAGATCATGGGTGGGTGTTCGGGCGTTTAGCTCAGTTGGTTAGAGCGTACGGATCACACCCGTAAGGTCGGGGGTTCGAGCCCCTCAACGCCCAATGGCTGAAAATTCTCTATAAATTGACAATTGGTGCGTTTATCCCCGTCGGAAACTACGGTACGCGCAGTGATTAGGCTTCGCGTATTGGCCTGATTGCTTAAGCATAGTGGGCAAGAGAAGTGCCCTCAAGCAAATCGGCAGTACCCGCTAAATTCTGGGTGCTTGCTGGCTGCCATGGGTGGCCGCCGGTGCCGCCGCTGCCGTTCCGGCGGGGGGGCGGGTAATCAAGCGTGTCGGTCGCAGACGCGATGGTGAGACGCAGGCATAAACCGTGGTTCCGGAATCCCAGCCCGTGTTTCAAGTTGGTTGGTATGGTTGCGCAGGTCCGCTGGCAATCGACCGCCTGTGAGCATCACGATAACGCCGGGCAGACGCCTATGGGCTTTGAATACGTATGTAGATCGGGAAACCGTGGCCGCACTTCCGAGTCGCTTCCCAATAAATTGCGATCTTCTTTTCGATAGAGGTGCCATGCCGCACACCTTCATTGATAGACAATCGAGATTTATGGTAAGGTTATAAAGTGGTGGGTATTGGTTCTGGATAAATAAAGATTGTAACTGGTTGGGAGGTCGGTTATCTTCTTGGCTCGTGCCGGCAAACAGGAAGGCTTTCATTGATGTTGAATTCCGATATGGATAACCGAGCCAAAACCTGGACCTGCGGCACTCTGACGTATACACGGGTGGCGTTGTCGCTGCTGTTTTTCTGGTTAATATGGGGAGACATCTGTTACACGCTGATGGAAAGTGTGACTGGTCCGATCATGCTGTTGAAGTTCAAGGCATTGGGGGCGCCCAATTGGGAAGTGGCGGTGCTGTTGTCGACCATTCCCACCACAGTCTATTCGATCTTCAATCCGATCATCAGCGTGAAGAGCGACCGCTTTCGCAGTCGCTGGGGCCGGCGTATTCCATTCATCCTGTTTTCTTTGCCGATGTTGGTATTGGGTCTGGTGGGATTGGCGTTTGGTGATCGGCTGGGGGGCTTCGTTTTTGGCATGCTAGACCTGTCGGCGGGTGCGCGGATACAGGCGATATTGTGGACACTGGGCATCATTCTGCTGGGATTCAGTTTTTTCAATACATTTGTGAACACCACCTTCTGGTACCTTTTCAATGATGTGATACCCCCGCATTTGTTGGCACGTTTTATGTCCTGGTTTCGGTTTGTAGGGATATTGTGCGGTGCGGTATACAATTTTTATATCTTTCCGTATTCGTCCAGCCACGGAACGGTGATTTTTCTCGGGGCGGCGGCACTTTATTTGTTTGGCTTTGGCTTAATGTGCTTTAACGTGCGCGAGGGTGAGTATCCGCCGCCCGTAACGCACCCGCATAACACTGCCGGCCCGGTCGGGCTGGTGTTTACCTATGCGAAGGAGTGTCATTCCAACCGCATTTATTGGTACCTGTGGCTTTGCACGTTCATTGGAGGTATCGGTGGCGGGATTGGCCTGTTTAATCTCTATTATCAACAAGCGATCGGCCTGAATTTGAATCAGATCGGTGACATCAACGGTACGTTGCAGATATTTGTGGCGGTACTGGTCTTAGGGGCCGGCTGGTTGGCAGATCGGTATCATCCCATCCGTGTGGTGTTTGCAAGTCAGATACTCAACTGGGTCTTACTGGCCGCGGGCATGATCTGGCTATTCTGGCTGCCCTCGCCCAAGGCTACTGTGGCCCTGCATTTACCGCTGGTGGGTCACATTGCATGGTTGAGTGCCTACGCCACCATTCACATAACGAAGGTTTATCTGGTATGCCTGTTGATTTATGTGGGGCTGGCGGCACCCATCACCGCCATGGTGGCCATGTGGGATCCGGCGATGCTGATGCGGGTGCTGCCGCGGTCCAATTATGGGCAGTTCTGCTCCGTTAACGCGATCTGGAGGTCTGTTGGTGGCATGCTTGGTGGTATTTTGGCTGGGATTTTTCTGGATAGAATGGCCTTGCTGGTTGGCCACAATGCGGCGTACTTCTACAGCCCGGTATGGATGGCGGCGTTTAACATTCCGGCGTTTTTCCTTTTCATAGCCTTTTATCGGCAATGGAAGCGCCACGGCGGCGATAATCATTACGTGGCACCGTTGCCACTCAACAATATGTCCCAAGTCACGGAAACGGTGCCCTAGGTTAAGGGGCATCCTGCGTGCTCAATCAACAGCAGACGCTATGACTGGCGGCAGCGCGGAAATTCTATATCCAACGCCCAATCACCGTCGCGGGCTGGTCGGCGGACTTCAACGGCGACGGAGCTTTAACGCTTGTGCTTATCCAGGCTGCCTGCCGCATCGAATCGCAGCACCACATCAAACACTTGGCCGTGGTGCCGTTGGGCGATGATCGGCTCTTTAATCATGCAAAGTTTGACTGTATCGACGGTGAAGCGGGCGTTGAAGTTGCTTTCCAGTCCGCGGCCCATACCCTCCAGAAACAATAAATCTGCGCCCGCTGCAACCGCATTGCAATGCGGAGATATAGTACGCAGGTCAATGAGTGGTGTTCGGCCTCCGGAGCTGCCCGGGATGATCATTTCCGCACCAAGCAAATCGCGGAGAACCGGATCAACCGTCGCCAGTCGCGGCAACAAATCGCACAATTCGCTGTAGGTCAGATCATTAAGCGCTGGCTCTTCATTGGCTAGAAGATGGACCTGCGTCCCACGCTTGGCCAGCCAGCGAACCAGCGGTATCACGCCCAAAATGGCATCGCTGCCGGCGTTATCCAAAAAAAATAGCGCTTTTGCATGTCTGTGGCCGCGCAGTAAGCGATCCGAAAATTCATTCAAATCATCCACCAGCCAAGGGCGCGAATGGGCCAGATTCGCTCTGATTTTTACAAAATCAGGGGATTCACTGGAAAATCTTGCCGCGGTGGCACTGGCCCCCAGATCAAATATATTTCCCGCAAAAACTCCCTCAATCAACAGCAGCAACAGATCGGTATCCGCTCGCGCGTGCTGGTCCAATTCACCTATCAAATGCGGGTAAATACCCAGCATTGCGGTATTTTCTCGATCTTTCATGGCCTTAAATGGATCGGGAATATTGTGGGCTTGAAGAATATCCTGGCGAATTCGCCCGAGCACTTCCAAATTGAGTTCGCCGAGGCGTTCAGGCTTACTGCGGAATTGCTGTAATTCAAGGGCTAGAGCCTGTTTGGCTGCGGCGGCAGCGGAGCGGGCCTGCGGGCCGTAGGTTTCCTCGGACAAGCGGGCAATCAGATCAAAATGACTCAGGAAATGATCCAGCCAATATGTGCGGAATTCCATGTCCGTCAGCATGTTTTGTGTGCACGGGGAATAATGATCCGGATCCGCCAGTAGAATAAATTTGGGCATGGTAACCTTTATCTGGCCCGCCCGGCTGCCGCGATTACAATCCGATGAAATATCGGCAATGGGCGTTTTTCTTGGTGATCTCACACGTCGTCGAAACCGATATCATTTGGCCTGATCGACTCGCCTGAACGCTACGCCCATTGACCGCGACTCGGTGGTTGGGCTGGGTTCTCATGACGGATGAGCGCGATTTTCGGTGGCAGCGGTCAGCATCTCCAGAACAAAATCTACGATGCGGCGATAGGTACGATAGTCCATCGGGCCACCGTGTCCGAGCTTTGCCAATTCCAGATACTCTACCTGCCGACCCATTGCATGCATCGTGGCGACAAACTTATCGGAATGAGCGGCTTTGCTGACGGCCTTATCCTGCTCACCATGAACAATCAGATAAGGAATCTTGGGCATGTCCGCGGCCAGGTGCAGCGGCGAATGCCGCAACAGCGCGGGCTCGATATCTCCGTAACTGCCAAAGGCGTGATGCATGGTGCGCGGAAGATCCACCCGTTCGTTATAGTGAAATACGGTGTCGCAAACGGGCCAGAGGGCCAAACACGCAGTCACCCTGTGGCGGCTGTAACGGCTATATACCAGTGCCCCATGTCCACCCATGGATCCACCGGTGGCAATTACCGGCGTGCCAGGCGGCAGTTGGTGCCGCAATATAAGGGCATCCACAAGCTCATCGACAAAACGCTGTGTAGGCGGATTCATCCATGCCCATGGCTCGTGAAATGGCTGCACCACCAAGCCGCCGAGGTCAGACCATTCCAGCTCCATGGGGTCGCCGCCTGCCTTCATATCCGTGCTTCCCAGCCCTGAAAACCGAAGGATGATCGCGCGAATGGGGCCTCTCAAAAAGTCTTGCGAGGTCCACGCTACCAGGTCGATGAGTTTATCTTCCATCTCCGCTAAAGCCCTGCAAAATACATGCGCATTGCCGCATCTCTATCAACTTGGTATCAAAACA
This sequence comes from Planctomycetota bacterium, assembly GCA_021800165.1. Taxonomy (GTDB): domain Bacteria; phylum Planctomycetota; class Phycisphaerae; order WQYP01; family WQYP01; genus JABEVA01. Next base: position 23,113 of record JAJYZF010000015.1, read on the forward strand.
CCGATGATTTTACGTAGAAAAATAACCGAGGTGTCAGCGTAAAACTCCCCTCCACGGGTACCGTAAGCTCACGTCAAGCAACGGCGCGAGGCGGTCGCAAGAGCCTACCCGGCGAGAGGAACGGCCTCGGCGGAAGATGCCGGCTCTGGATCTACAGAAACCTTGCGGTTGGAGGCAAACCTCACTCGACCGCCCGTAAGAGCAAAGAGTGAATCGTCTCGAGCTAGACCGACGTTTTTACCCGCCTTGAACTTGGTTCCACGTTGCCGAACAATGATCGATCCAGTGGTGACGATTTCACCCGCGTAGGCCTTAATCCCAAGATATTTTGGATTGCTGTCACGACCGTTATGGGTGGAGCCTTGTCCCTTCTTATGAGCCATGATAAACCTCTAAACGAACGAACTTTTCCAGTGGCACAACATCGAATAGGCACTACCGCCTATTCCCGCCAACAAACAGGCTTTTTAGTATAACCGTTCCATTAATTCGTTGCCAGTCTCGGCAAGATATCTCGTGTGTCGCGGGCATGAAAATCACGGGGGGGGCAAGGGCCGCTGGCCCCGATGGGCTGTCCAAGTGTGGGAGGCTGTGAACGAAGCGAAATCGGGTTGGCGGTGCCTATTAGTGGAAGCGTTGGCAGAAGCACAAATACGCAAGGCCCCTGCCAAGCTCCGCGTTCTCCCCGTTTCGCCTTGCGCCTGCCTCCCGAGATCATCGCGACTGGCCGGCATGGCGTGGATGGTGGCAGCATAGTCGTGTTTATCCATCAGGCCTTTCGGTATTATAACTGGGTAGAACGGCACCACTCCATAAACCGTGCTGGAACCGCGGCGGGTAACCTCCACCGCATTGAATTAAGTTGGAGGATATTTCAATGAAGCACGCTGCGGGATTTTTCTTTTGGCTACGTGGTTCAAGGCCTCGCCGAATTGGTGTCCAGCGTTTTTTGATCGCTGCGACAGATGTTTTGTTTTTTATGGGGCGTGAATTGTCAGGGTTAACGGTGATAAAAATAGAATAAAGATATTCCAAAAATAAATTTTTAATTTTCATACTTTTTTATTTGACATGCTGTCCAACATCTGTATACTTAGTATTCAATGGTTATGGCGATGCGGCGTTCGCATTGCCGGTTGTTTTAATGGCAGTTCGTATTGGAGGATTTAATCATGCGAACTAAATTCAATTCATCGGGTCAGGTTGCACTGACATTGGCTGCGGCAATGGCGCTTGCGGGGATTACCACCTCCGGTTTAACAGCACATGGCAGTACAGCGACGTGGACCGGCGGTGGTGGCAGCGGCAATAACAATTGGTCGGATACGGCTAATTGGAGCGGCGGCAGCGGCACGGGCGGTATTCCCGGCACGGACGACACGGTGGATTTCGGCACGAGCAGCTCACTGTCCAGCAGCAATGACATTAGCAGTTTGTCGATCGGAGAGTTAATTTTTGGTTATCCGGCCGATGGTCCGGATGCGTTTACACTTAGCGGCAACGCGTTGACCATTACTACTGACGGTTATAACGCCGGGTACGGTGTTTACAGCGGTGCATACAACATTACCGAAACCATTAATAATGACATTAACTTCAACGGCAATTCAAATATCCGTGAAACGTCAAGTGGGACGCTCGTGCTTGGTGGTACAATTACCGGCACCGGCAATCTCGGGCTTAACGGCGGCTCCGGTGCGATCACCCTTGACGATTCGTCTAAGGGGAACGATACGTTCATCACGGGCGATCTGACTGGGATTAATGGCGTGGTCAATGTGGAAGCGGGAAATTACACCTTTGGCTTGGGCGCTTATCAACTGAGTGGCACGGTGAACCTAACCGGCGGAACCTTGACGTTAGGCTCTACATCCTCGGCGACAACCCAGAACGGAACCAATACCTTCAATGTCAATGGCGGCACGCTTGCCTATAACGGGTTCTACCGCGGAGCCGGCGTTACCACCGTGAATACCGGCGGAACGCTGAGCGTGGCCGATTCAAGCGGCTTCGGGACACGCATATCGACGGACAGCTATAACGGCACGCTGACCTTGGCAGGCGGTACGGCAACATTTACGGGCAACGCCATTACCGTTAACGATGCCGGCTCTACCAACACTGGTACCATCAACCTGGATTCCGGCACACTGAACACTCCGGGACTGGTTTTTAACGGCAGCACCTCTTCTTCTTCTCCTGGCACGGCTGTGGTCAATTCCAATGGCGGCACGCTGGAATTTTCCGAGGCGTATACCATCACCGCCAGCACCAATGCCACGTGGAACGTGTTGGCCGGTGGGGCAGTTATCAATACCGATGGCAATACCGTTACCATCGACCAGGCACTGGTTAGCGGCGTCAGCGCCGACGGTGGTTTGACCAAGGACGGCCTGGGCACGTTGAAACTGGCCAGCACCGCCAATACGTACAATGGCAATACCACCGTAAATTTGGGCACTCTGGAAATTAATTCCAATTTCCTGGCCAGCACCAGCACGGTTTCCATTGCGGCCAATGCGGTGATGGACTTAAATTACAGCAGCAGCATCAGGGATATCGTTAAAGCCCTGTTCCTGAACGGCGTAAGCCAGGGGCCTGGCACTTATGGCGCTGGCGCGGGTGACCTTGGGTCGGGCTATTTTTCCGGTACCGGCACGCTGACTGTGGAGAGCAGCGATATTCCGGAACCGGCGACGCTGGCGATGATGGCAGTGGCCGGCATTGGATTGTTGACGATCAAACGCCGAAAAAAAATTGAGGTATAAAAAGGAAATGCGAATTTTATATGGCTGATACGCTGCGCCCTCGAAAGACCATGGGGGATAGTTCATGGTTTATTCATGATCGCTTTGGCATGTTGATAACGTGGGGTCTTTACGCGCAGGCCGCACGCCATGAATGGGTGATGCACCATGAAAAGATCAGTCCTGCGGAATACGAACAAAGATATTTTTCCCGGTTTGATCCCGATTTGTACAATCCCGCACATTGGGCCGCCGCCGCGGCCCGCGCCGGGATGAAATATTTAGTCGTTACCACCAAGCACCATGAAGGCTTCTGCCTGTGGGATTCCCAGTTAACCGACTACAAAGGTCCACGCACTGCGGCCCGTCGCGATTTGCTTAAGCCCATGGTAGCGGCGTTTCGCCGGGAAAATCTTCGGGTGGGTCTGTACTATTCTCTACTGGACTGGCATCACCCGCAGTTTGTACTGGATCGACATCTAGGTCCGCTGCGTGACCATCCCGATCGGGACAAACTAAACCAATCGCGAGATCAGGCCAAATATGCCGCGTACCTGCGCGGTCAGGTGAAAGAACTGCTGACCCATTATGGCCACGTGGACGTGCTGTGGTTTGATTACAGCTATCCCAAGCCGGACGGCTCCGGCAAGGGCCGGGTGGATTGGCAAAGCGAAAAGCTTTACAAACTGGTACGGCAACTCCAGCCTCACGTGCTGCTGAATAACCGCCTGGATTTGCCCACAGCCACTGACTTTGAAACTCCGGAGCAGGTAGTGCCCCGGCAACGTTTAACCGTCGATGGCCGGCCCGTGGTGTGGGAGGCCTGCCATACGTTTTCCGGCTCATGGGGTTACCATCGCGATGAAACCTCCTGGAAAACCGTGGAACAACTGGTGCAGTTGCTCATCGACACGGTAAGCAAAGACGGTAATTTGCTGCTGAATGTCGGGCCTACCGCCCGGGGTACCTTTGATGATCGGACGATGGATCGGCTTAACGGTATCGGCCAATGGATGGATGTACACGGACGCTCGATCTACGGCTGCGGTATGGCCCCGGTGGAATTCCCCACCCCGTCGGATTGCCGGCTGACGTATAACGCCGCAAAAAAACGCATGTACGTGCACGTATTGGCATGGCCGTTCCGGCATTTGCATCTGGATGGTTTCAAAAATCGTGTGGAATACGCCCAGTTGCTCAATGACGGTTCGGAAATACGCTTTCATCAGGATGGTCATCAGGGGTTGAATTTTAAGGGCTTGGCCACGCCGGAAACTCTGACTTTGGAATTGCCGGTGCAGCGGCCCCAGGTAACCGTACCGGTCCTTGAATTGTTTATGAAATAAACACGTTCACAAGCGGGCCGGATCCATCAGTTCGGCTCGCGGGACTGTGCCTCCTGCTGCTTGCGGCGACTGGTTATGGGTTCAGACCCAGGCGGGTGTATTGCTCGTCCGGGGCTTCGCAAATTTTGAGATGAGCCCGCAGACGCTCAATAAAATGGTTTTCGATCGTTAAATCGACGAGCGGGGTTTGCTGGGCGGGGTCACGCAGCAAATCCCACAACTGATGTGGCGTTGCGTAGCCGCCATCTTCGGTGGGGGCCTGAGGCACGCGGCCAGGCGTGGGAATTTTGTACAGCGGTAAATTATAGGTATGGCCGAAATAGCGGCCCATTTCAATACGCTCATGGATGGATCGGGGAAACCATTTATTCATGCCGGCGACCGGCATGGCCGTATAGGCATGCAGCGGCCCGCCATCGGCATTGACTGGATTGCGCATGTAAAAATAGCGGCCATCGGTGATGTTGGTGGCCATGCCGAAATATCCCAAAATGCCATCTTCCCGCACCCGCTTGCCATCCATGGCCGGGCGCAGCGAGCGGCCATGGACAAACGGTGGCGACGGCACACCGAAATAATCCAGAAAAGTGGGCATGATATCAATGGTCTGGGTCATGGTGCTGATGCGTTGGGGGCGGGTGGTGCCGGCCGGGGGTTTAATAATCAGGGGAATTCGGCCAATTTCCTGGTAAACCGGCATAAATACTTTCATCCAGAAGCCGTGCTCGGCGAGCATGGTGCCATGATCGGTGGTGAAGATGATAAGGGTTTCATCAAAAATACCGAGTTGGTCAAGCTTGGCGAGTATTTTGCCCAGCCAGAAATCGGTCATGGTCAGCAGGCCGGCGTAACATTTGCGAATGTGTTCAACGGCGGCGGGCGATTCTTTGACCACATCATACTTCGGCCAGTCAAACAGCGGGCCATCCCAAGTGTCGTGGTACATTTCCAGATACTTTGGGGTGCAGTAAAAAGGTTCGTGCGGGTCGAATATTTCCACCTGCATGAACCAATTATCCGCATGGCGGTTGTCCTCCAGCCATTGCACGGCGCTGGCGGCGGTGCGGGGGCCGGAAAAATCTTCTTCCCGCATCTGTCGAAGGCGGTTTTTATAATTCTGGTCGCCGCGTGGCGTAATGCGCGGGTCGAGCCGGTCCGGCAGGGCGGGGCGATCGACGAGCGAAACCCAAGGATCATATTCCTGGCCGCGGAATAGTTCCCACGTGTTAAAGGCGGTATGGTAATTTTCGCCGCCGAGTTCAAAATAATGATAATGGTCTGTGAGTAAATGGGTAAAAATTCCGCGATCTTGAAGAAGCCGGGGCAGCACATCATCGTAGGGTTCAATTGGTCCCCAACCGCGATAGATAAAATTATAGCGGCCGGTGGTAAATTCGCGTCGGGCGGGCATACATGGCAACGAACCGACCCAATGATTGTCAAATTGCAGGCCACAGTTTGCCAGGCGGTCGATGTTGGGCGTTTTTACCCAGGGACTGCCGTAACAACCAAGGTAATCCCGCCGGACCGTATCCAACACTAAAAACAAAGCTTTCATGACAGGTGTCTCCTTGCCGGGGCCGCGCCGCTGGTCGATTATAAAGGATCGTGCAGTGGTGGGAAATGGTGAAGTTTTGTAAAAAAAGGGAATAGATAGATTCCAAAATATTTTTTTTAATTCCCAATATTATTCCTTGCAAACGTTTCGGATTCATGGTAGTATTTGGATAAGGGTGGACGAAAGATGAAGCAGGGGCGGCCGCAGTTGGGAAGAGCAATTGGGGCTGGCGGCGGATTGGAAAACAGGTGGTGGCCATGCGAAGCACGAACTCCAAAGCCTTCACTCTGGTGGAACTGTTGGTGGTGATTTCGATCATCGCGATTTTAATTGCGCTGCTGCTGCCGGCGTTGGCGGCAGCCAGACAGTTGGCCTATATGGTGGACTGCGAATCGAACTTAAGTCAAATCGGACTGGCGGAACAGATGTACGTGCAAACGTGGCAGGACTTTATCGCCGATCAACCTTATGTCGCCGCCAGCATCATGTGGGACAAGCAGCTTTACCCGTTTTTGTGCGACCGCAATCTGACCAATGCCGAATTGACGGGTAGCCATCTTATTCCATCTCTGGCGTTACCGGTCTTTATTTGCCCGGACGATCCTCCGCGGCCAGATTTGTTTGGCGCGGTGCCGCAATCTTACGCAATTATTCGCGGTCCCAACACCCATCCCGGCATTTTTGGTCTGTTGGCCTACCAGGTAGAGCCTTACTATGAAGAAGGCGGCGTGCGGCTGGGCCAAATTCCAGATCCGGCCGGGACCATTTATCTCACCGACGGTTATCTGGGCAATTATTCCAACTATCCCACCAATGGACCGTTCCAGGGAGCTTTGTCGCCGCCCAATTTTATTAACACCCAATATACCAATGCCTATACCAATGAACCTATTGTACCGCCGCACAGCGGAGGCACCTTCAATTATTTGTTTTTGGATGGCCACGTGGAAAATCTGCGTTACGCCCAGACCATTGGCCGGGGCACATTGGCCGTACCGGAAGGAATGTGGAGCGTGGCGGCGGGCGATTAGGGCGGGCCGTGTCGCAAGTTGAACCACTGATGAATAATGAACGTAATGAAACCAGATTAATCTAATCGCTTTTTTCAGGAGTCACTGTTTTGTCAAAGACGTTAAAATCAGTTGTATTTTGCGCAGCAGTGTTGATGGTGTCCTGGGCCGACGGCAGCCGATGTGTGGCCGCCACCCGCTCGACCGCGACTAAGACGCTGGCGGCTCAACGGCTGCTGCAAATGGTGGTGTTGAATCCGGGCCGGATGAATGCGGATGGGCTGCGTTTTCGCCCGCAACTGGTGCGGGTGTCCAAACTTTATGCGGAGAAGCACTACCGCCGGGCCTTGGCTGTTTTTTACCGGTATTATCTAAATAAGTTTGCGGCTCCGCAGCATTATGGCCTGCCCAGCGCATTGGCGAGTCCGTATCTGGCGTGGGGTTGCCGGCCAATTTGGTGTGTGCCGCCGCTGTTTAGCACACATACACCGATCAAAGCCGTTGTGGCGGCGGCCAATGAATTGGTGAAGGGCCGCATGAACCTGGGCGGCAAGGAGGTGACCATTGGCGCTCCGGGCACGGTCAATTGGAATAATCCATTTCCCGCCGGCCAGCGTGTACCGGCCATGTTAAAGAATCCACAACTGCATCATTGGCAGGTGAGTCCGTATCCAGCATTGATAACGCTGGGTGGATTTAATCCGCTGGTGCAAGCGTACATGCTGACCCATAAAAAGGTGTACTTGACGACCTGGGTGGCATACGTGCGAGATTGGTGCGCCCATTGCCATTACTTGGAACAAATCAATCCGCTCTTTGTGCCGGATGGCATCAACGCCCAAATCGGTGCGTTGCCCATCAGCTTTATGCGATTGTTGGAAGGGATCAAAAGTGTGAATCCGGATATCCAGCGATACGTGACGCCAGCGCTTTTTGCCAAGGCTTTGCGTAAAATGTATCTGGAATGCTTGCTGCCCAGTGTCGCCTATATTCGCTCCAACACGCACAACTGGACCCCAGCTTCCAGTGCCGGCCTTATTAACCTGATTGTTTTTGACGAGTTTGGCGGCTCGGCCACGTTGTTTCGTAATATTCTCCGGCGCACCATTGAAAATGTTGAAACTACGGAAGCGTTTCGCGACGGCTCGGAGACGCAGGAAGACCCTTGGTACGACGGGCTGGATTATGCCAATATCTGGTGGATGATGCGACTGCTGGATTCGCGCCAACTGATGGTTCCACCCTGGCAAATGATTTCATGGGAAGCGGCGGTGGCCAACAACCCCTTTTTCCATCAGGATGTGCAGCGGCTGCTGCGCCGCAAAAATACGTTTTTAACGCATCTGCAAACGCCGCAGGGGCAATGGCCTATCACGTTCCGGGGCGACCAGCGTCGGGCGGGTGCAATGCCCTATCCGTATTCGCCCCAAGCCTGGAACAATCCCGTGAATGCCGCAATCATGGCGGTCATTTATAACCCCGCTTCGGGTATTGTGCCGCCGTATACCTGCGACTGGTTTCCGTACATTGGCGTGGCGATTATCCGTGATGGCTGGAAGCCCACGAGTTGCTATGGAGCCTTATTTTGCTCGCCGCATCCGCCCGGCTACGGGGCTTTTCGTGGTCGCAGCGATAACAATAGCTTTGGTTTGGCGGCTTATGGGCAGGATTTGCTGGTGAACAATACCACCGGCCATTATATGTACCCTACTTCGCCCATAAAAGTAAACGGTTTTAACCAGTTCTTTGAAGCGGGCATTTATAAAGTTCCACCGCCGGAGGCCCACAAGGCCTACGAAGTTCACGCCTGGCATAAACCCGCGCCGTGGCTGTGGTATGCTTCGCCCACGTTGAACCTGGCCGAAGGCATATACGCCGGGCGGTGGGGAGATTTGCGGCATCCGCGCACCGTGGCCGGCCCGTACGGCCCGGACCAAAGCATGCAGGGCACCTTGACCAAAGCCCAAACCTTTGGCGGGGTGACCTTCCAGCGGCAGGTGATGCAGGTACGCCGGGCCAAGCTGTGGATTATCACCGATCGCCTGTTAAGCAAAAAGTCCAATCACTACACGCAAATCTGGCGTTTTCCGGTGCCGCCAACGCCGTCCTCATTCCCGACGGCGTTTAAGCTGGCGGATATTCATATTAACGCAGCAACCAAGTCCATCACCACGGACGAGCCTAATGGTCGGTTCAAGCCTTATCGCAATGCCCGATGGCAGCCGATTCCCAAGGCCAATGTGCAACTCTTGCAGTTTACCTTGGCTCACTTGGCGTATTCCTCCAAGTTGATCGTGCAGCCGCCGATGGTTTGGAAAACGCGCAAGCTTTATTTTCATTCAAACCTGGATCGCGTCGCTGTGAAATGGCATGGCAGCGGCAATCAGCAAATTGTTACGGCGATTTTAGTGGAGCCGCCAGGGGCCACCCAAGGGCTGAAAGATATTCATCAACTCAAGAGCGGCAAGCAGGGGATAGGATTTCGGGCCGTGACGCCCGATGGCCTTCACGTGGCCTATCTGGCGTCGCCGACGGCAAATGATGTTTTATCTTTGCCGCGGATAACCGTGCATGGGCAGGCGCTGCTTCTGGCGGGAAGTCGGGGTATGGCCTTGGGTTGCCGTGCCATTAGCGTAGGAGGTACGGCGGTGCATGTGGGCTATCGGAACTTTGCTTTCCGTCTCATTGGCGGCAAGCTGACCGATGTGCAGGCAATTCATCGCCCCATCGTGCCGGTCAAAATTATGCCCAATACTACCGCGTTTGTCGGCCATCTTAAAGTGACGCTTAGCACGCCAACCGCGGGCGTGGTGATTCGTTACACCACCAACGGGGCCAATCCAACACCGCAATCGACGTTGTATACCGACCCGTTTATGATTGATCACACTGCCAAGGTGCAAGCGCGGGCTTACCGGCCGGGGGTAACATCCAATCCCATGACCTTAAGTGGCATAAACGCCACTCCCGCCACCGAAGCGGTCTTTCACAAAATTGGTGTATTGCCGGCGCTGCCCGTCTGGATGGCAAGAGTTTGCAAGCCCGGGGTGACGTGTAGTTATTATCAGGCCGGTTGGCAACAGATGTGGTTGAACCTGGTGAATTTGAAACCGCGGAAAACCGGTGTGGTAAGTCACTTGTGGGATATGAAATTTATTCCCGCCGACAATCCGCGGGTGGGTAAGGCCGCAGCTCCGCGGAAGAAGTATTATGCCCTTGTTTACCAGGGTTATTTGAATGTACCGGCGACTGGGGTGTATACGTTCCATGCGCCCAAGGTGTATTACATCGCCAGCACGGATCCCGGCTATCAGTTGCGGGTGTATGTGGGGAATAATCTTGCCGAGTGGCAGCCATCGGAGCGGGTCCATGCATTTGGCAACTGGAGCGTTGCTTTGGCCAAAGGTTTCCAGCGGTTCAAAATAGTGTATATCGATTACCGTAGCAATTCGCCGCAGCGGCTGAATTACCCCGGCATTCGCGACTACATCTGGAACGGGGTAAAGCCGAACCTGGAGATTTCCGGTCCGGGCATTAAAAAACAGCCGATTCCCGCGGCTTGGCTGGAATACCGCCCACATAAGCCGCGCAGGTGAGCGCTACGTGCGCTGGTACACCCAAGTGAAAGGAGTATTCCCTTGCGATTTTACAAATTGCCAACCATGGTCTGGGTCTTGGTGCCGCTGCTGTTGGTGGCGGGCGCAAGTGCCGCTGGCTCTGCGCGAAAAGCCCATACTGCTGATATGCACTGGTGGAAACAGGCCCGTTTTGGCATGTTTATCCACTGGGGTATCTACAGCCAAGCGGCGGGATATTGGCACGGTAAGCCCATCAAAGGTGACGGCGCATGGATTATGGATAAGGCCCGTCTGACACGTAAGAAATATGGCCCGCTGGCGGGGCAATTTGATCCGGTGGATTTTAACGCCGATCGTTGGGTGGAACTGGCTCGCCAGGCGGGAATGAAATACATTGTCATTACCGCCAAGCATCATGACGGATTTTGCATGTTCCGCACGCGGGCCACGCACTATAATGTGGTGCAGGATACGCCGTGGCATCAAGATCCTCTGGCACAACTGGCTCGGGCGTGCAAAAAGTATGGCGTGCGTTTTTGTGTTTATTATTCCGTACAAGATTGGCACAGCCGCTACACGCTGCCGGCGGTCGGTGAGCCTGACCACGGGTATCCGCGGTGGCAGCCCATGCGATTTACCGCTCATGGCGGAGCCGAAAAGTATGTCCAGTATATGGAAAGACAGGTGGGCGAAATTATCCGCCAATACCATCCGGGTCTGCTGTGGTTTGATAATTCCGTCACCCGATCGTGGACTACGCCCCGCGGGCAGCACGTAGCTGGTTGGACGCGCCACGATGCATCCCAAGTGTTTCATTTTGTGCGGCGGATTGATCCGACGGTGATTATTAATAACCGGCTTGGTTACGGCTTTGGAGATTATAAGACCCCGGAGGAGTATGTACCGCCGGGTGGCCTGCCTGGGGCATGGGAAACATGCATGACCATCAACTGGACCTGGGGCTACAAACGCGATGACCATCATTGGAAGTCGGTGCCGTTGTTGATTAAGAATTTGATCCGGTGCGCCAGCGGCGGTGGCAATTTTGTCCTCAATGTAGGCCCTACCGGCAAGGGTGTCATCCCACAACCGGAGGTGCGGCGGCTATTGGCCATTGGCAAATGGCTGAAGACCAACGGCCAAGCCATTTACGGCACACACCGTACGCCATTTGCAAAAAGTTTGCCGTTTGGCTACGCCACGCAAAAACCGGGGAAAATATTTTTGGCGGTCACCCGGTGGCCGCACCGGCGACCTCTGCTGGTACCGATGGCTAATAAAATAAAGCGGGTGTATGTGATGGGCTTCCCGCAGATGCAGGTAAAGGCGCGCAGCAGCCCGCATGGCCAATTGTTGTACCTGCCCGCCACCATGCCGGAGCGGGTGGCGGCCGTCATTGTGCTGAAAATATCGGGCCCGCCGCAGCCGATTCGGTAGAAACTCTTCACGTCGCCGGGGCGGCGCGGAGGCGGGTGCGGGGCCAGCCACTTGTGGTCTTGGTCAATCTATTCCAGAGGCGGGTGAAAATGACGGTGTCGCCGGTCTGAGCGGTCAGGTGTCTTTATGAGCCACCGCCTTAAACCACTGCACCAGCTTATAATTGGGTTGCCATTGGCCGTGTAAAGGCACCACCGTGGCGTTGGCATACAACATGGTCAAAGCATACTGGGCATACTTGGCCGCACGTGCGGGATTGCCGGTTATTTTATACTGGCGTCCGCCGGAATAAGCGGAAAGCAGCACGCGGTTGCGGCACATCAATTGCCAGGCCTGTTGCATGAAGGTGGGGCTAAGTGGGGCGGTGGCCACAAAATCATTCCATTGATCCAGAGAGACGGGATGTTGCATGCAGGCCAAGGTGTAGGCGGCGTTGGTTTGTCCGACCGGTTGCTTCCAACGGGTGGTAAAATGACCCTCAAGGGGTTTGTTGATCCAACTGTCGAGCACTGGGACCTGGCTCCATTCGGTACTCAAAAACGGCTTGTCCGTGAGCGTACGGGCAAAGGTCAGTTGCTTTTGCATCTGGGCAATATCCCTGACGTATAGATGCAGATCCAAGGCGGAAATATCACTGTTGCGATTGGTCCATGCGCACAGCTCCCGGGTATAACCGGTGCAGGCTTTGATCCAGTTGGTTGAAGAGGGGTGGCAGGTCATCACCTGTTGGAGAATGTTCACGGCCGGGGCGGAAATGGGCAGGGTGGGGCGGATTTTGTGGATCTCCCGGGCCACGGCCGAATACCAGTCCAACACTTTAATATGGCCGGTAGGCGATTGGTGCCAATTTGACTCATTGAGAAATGTTAATGGTTCGTTATCCAGGGTGACGTAGTAGAGTTGATCGCCCATGAGGTGCGTCAATTCCCGGACCAGGTGCAGCCATTGTTGGCCCCGGGGCGAAGTCACTTGCGGTATGGGCATGGGCTTTCCCCAATCGGCCCACAAAAACGTCAGTACGGTTTTGATGCCGGCCTTGTGCAAATCCCGCAGGAGCGCCAATGACCAGGGCCACTGCGCGTGGCCTGCCTGGGCCTGCTGCGCCTGCGGGAGTATTTTTTGCAGCACTACAATGGGCACAATCAACCTTACCGCGTGGGCGTTGATGGCCTGCGCTTCCTTGAAGGACTGCACATCAAAGCCGCCAAAAATTGTCTTGGCCGAGGCAGGTTTCTTATGCGGCGGTTCCGCAGCACGCAGGGCCAAGGGGTACCCGGAAATGGCGGCACCGGCCGCGACCATCCCGCGTACAAAATGACGCCGGGAAACGGGCCAAGCTGTGGGCACAAGATTACCGGCACGTGCTTGCGCGGATTGGGCCGGTGCGGAGTGTTGAGAAATTTCTGCGGTGGTCATGAGGGTATTCTCCAACATTAATGTTTCCGATCTAACCGTTTCATAGTTATTGGGCCTGCTGTCAAGCGGCGAACATGGCGGCCCGACTGCGGTCGCCAAGCTTTCTTCGGCGGGTACGGACAGTTCTTGGCCGCTCTTGCCGCCCGAGCCGAACGACTAAATTATAACATAGGAGTATTATGTTGCAAGCAGTAAATATGGAATAAACTTATTCCATATTTTTGTAGAATTCCCAGATTTTTTGTTTGACATGTCGGTTGCGATATGTTAATCTAAGAGCCGTCGGAGGTGGGCTATTGTGGCTTGCCGCAGTTTTATTGGTTTGGCCTGAACTGGGCCGGTCGCGATACGTAATGTATGTGTTGCCAGGTCTGGCGGGCTGATTTACAGAAAGGGTGCTGTTATGAAGAGCACAAACCAAGCCAAAGGATTGAGATTGGGCCAGGGAATGGTATGGCTGGCGGGGGTGGTTTTGGCTGCGGGAATCGGAGCGGGTACGGCTTCGGCGACCATTATTCAAAGCTCGAACTTCAACGGGGGGTTGGGGAGCAACTTCACAATTAACACCGGCACGGGGTACACCGTTACCGATTCCGGCGCTGAGTCCGCGTTTACCAATGTCCCGGGCGGGAACAGCATGCAGTTGACCGATAACGGCAACGCCACGAATGGGGGAGCTACGGCGACAAGCTACCTGCATTTGACGTCCGCAGAGGCGTCGGACAGTTTGCAGATTAGCTTCGACTTTGAGGATCTCCAAGCTGCGACTGACAATTACACGATGACATTGGCAAATTTCAGCGGGGCGAGGGATATCATCTTCAATATATGGACTGGCACCTCCGGCTCCACCTCCCAAATTAGCACAAACGCGAATACAGATAATTCAAGTACGGTGGATCTGAACACGTGGTACCACGCCACCCTGTACGTGCCCCCGTCGGGATCTTACACTTCCGGTTGGGGTTACAAGGTTGTGGATACCAGTGGGACTGTGATTTCGCAGGCCAGCGGCTTGGGCTTTAAGACTATGCCCCCCGGCGCGTACGACGGCATCCAATTTCTTTTCAACAGCGTAACACCTACCGGCCAATACAATGTAGACAACGTCACAGTTGCGACGCCGGAACCGACGGCAATTTCGCTGCTGGCCCTGAGCGGTTTGGGCTTGCTGATTTTGAAGCCGCGCCGGCGGGCACGGGCGTAAGATTTCTGGCCGGCTGCACCATTGGTGGTGGGGCTGGCGGTGCTGGTTCGGATGGGGATAGGTGAGTAGGATCAACGCCAAGACGATGGATTGGGGTTGGCGTTAGTTGGTTTTCGACCGGGGTTCCAAGCTCGGCCGCCAACATGTAGGCGATTGAAGGAACTTGATGGGTGGCTATAACCGCCACGGCAGGCAAGAAACGGTGCCAGGTAGGGGTGTAGTATAAGTCGGTCGTCTTACAGCTAAGGAGATTGGCCATGAAATTACGTAGTATCACCGCCTTCACGCTCATTGAGTTACTGGTGGTTATTTCCATCATTGCGATTTTAATTGCGATATTGCTGCCGGCCTTGGCGGCGGCGCGGCAGGCCGCGGACAAGGTAGTGTGCGCTGCCAACCTGCGCAGCAATGTGCAGGCGATGATTACGTACGCCCAGGCAAATAATCAGATGTTTCCGGCGACGCCGGGGCCGTTGCCGGGTGATCAATTCGACAATTTTCCCAGCCAGCCTACCTATTGGTACGCCGGCCAAACCGCCAATACGGTGATTAAGGATTGGTACGGCGGTGGCTATCCGGGCAGTTATGGCGCACTGACCAAAAGCGATTGCGGCAATCCGCTGGCGTGCATGTGGCTGCTGGCGCTGGATGGCCAAACTGTGCCACAAACCTTTATCTGTCCATCTGATCCCATCGCCTTGGCTCCATCGCTGTTATATATTCCTAAGAATCCTGGTGCCGGCGGAGCCTACGGCGATTTTTGCGTTACCGCCACCGTGGCCGCGACCGGCGGCAGTATCTACACGGGCGTGGGCGAAAGCTATTCCATTGCCTACCCGTGGCAAACCTCACCCACATCGGGCGCAGAACCGATCGGTAATTGGTGGATGAATAACGGTTTGGCCAATGTGCCGCTGATGTGCGATATGGCCCCCGCCGACAATCAAAATGGGGTGAATACCAAAACCACTGTGGCCGACGATAGCGCAGGGCCTATTGTATTTAGTTCGGGGAATCATGATGGTACCGGCGAAAATGTGGCGTTTGGCGATGACCATGTGGTATGGGAAGATAATCCGTACTGCGGCCAGCACCATGACAATATTTTTACCATGGATGTCATTGAGCCGCCTACGCCTGATGATCAAACCATTTCGTACGATCAGATTGGCGTCAATGAGGGTACGCCTTTCCTCTACACCGTTTCAGTGTTACCGCAGGAGCAGCCGTTTGACACGGTCATGGTTCCGGTGCGCAATACCACCAGCGCAACATGGTGATAAGTCGCGATATTCCGATCCAGAGGGATGAGCGGCCATGGCAGGACGGCGATGACCAATCCACGAACCATTGCTTCTTTTTCCTATCGAGTGGCCATGCCCTATGAGCCGGGCGTCGCGCGGCGCGACCCCAGTCCGGTTATACGTGTTGGTGATAGGTACTTTGTGTGGTATAGCAAATCTTTGATCGATTCCTCCGGATATAGCGCTACCATTTTTTGGGCCACCTCCACGGACGGTCTGGTCTGGCGGGAATGTGGTGAAGCCCTGGGCCGAGGTGGGAATGGGGCTTGGGATGAACATGCGGTGTTCACTCCCAGCATTCTGGTGACCCCGATTCACTTTTTTCTCTTTTACACCGGCGTGCCGGAGCCGTTTGACAACGATAACGGCGGCTCGCGAGCCACACCCACTGCCATTGGTGTCGCCTGGGCCGAGAACCCGCACGGGCCGTGGCACCGTTGTGGTAGAGAGCCGGTGTTGCGGCCCGGCAGAAATGATGCGTTCGATTCGCATCGTGTGGATGATGCATGCTTGATTGTGCGCAATGGTCGTTACTGGCTTTATTACAAAGGCCGGGCTGCGGACTCTAGCCCGTTGGAAACGAAAATGGGCCTGGCGATTGCGGACCAGCCGGCGGGCCGGTACGTTAAATCATCGCGGAATCCCTTGATCGATGGTGGTCATGAGGTTTGCGTGTTTCCCCACGGCAGCGGTGTGGCAGCGTTGGTTTCGCCCGTCGGGCCTGCCGGAGCTACGTTGCAGTATGCCGCCGATGGTTTTTATTTTCAGAAGGTCTGTGGGCTCAAGCCGCCCGCAGCACCTGGGCCGTATCGTGAGGACCATTATCGAGACGGCGTTGCACCTGGTATTCGGTGGGGGCTTTGCCATCAGGCTGATCCCGGGCAAACGCCCCGCCCGTATCTGCTGCGTTTCGATGTCCATTGATAGCGGGCCGGCGGCAGCCAATGCTTGCGGGTGATTGTCAATTCGTGGTTGGAAAAAGTCATTCAAAATACTGGCCGAAGAACTCTTCGGCTTGATGTTCCGTCAGGCTCTCACGCGGAGACCCTGTTACCGCCGGCGTCTCCGCCCAGGGTAAAATACGAAAATGTTGATCTGCCGGGATGTTCAGCCATTATTCCCCGGTTTCTCACTTATGTTGCTGGTGCTCGTCGAGCCAATCCAGATTGGCGTACAAGTCTTCCTCGTTGAAGCTCTCCAAGCCGAGAATGTCACAGGCGGCGTGACTGGAGGCCAGACGTACCGCCGAAAGACGCGAGCCTTGATCGATGATGCGGGCGATGGTCTACCAGAGCGATGGTCCGGTGTTTGACCTTGCCGTCCTGGCGATAAGAGTCGCGTAGGAGGTGGCGAATGTATGGGCCGATTTCACTGGTGTACGCGTGCATAGTGAGCACGTAAAGACAATAATAAATCTAAGTACATTGACGATGGAAAATATTGCAAAACGCGTTAGTGGCGGGACGCAAACACACAAAAGCGGCGCGTAACTCATTTCCAATCACTATGAGCTGCACAAAACACCTGTTGGAACATCTGGTTCAATGGAGTGCGTGTACCGATTTTACTTTTGGCTACTTGGCTCCCGTAGCGCCTGGTGTCCAATAGGCTTGGCCTTGTTGGTATGCGCCCAAATCGGGGCGGCGACCATGCACGAGCGGGGCAATACCCGCAACCATTCGGCCGGCGTGCAGCGCCGGAGCGCCAGGCCGGAGCCGAAAATTATCTCGTG
Source organism: Planctomycetota bacterium (assembly GCA_021800165.1). Classification (GTDB taxonomy): domain Bacteria; phylum Planctomycetota; class Phycisphaerae; order WQYP01; family WQYP01; genus JABEVA01. The sequence goes on from JAJYZF010000015.1 coordinate 40,448, forward strand.
CTGGATCTACCAATTGTCGCTGCGGTCTTTTCCCGAGATAAAGGTTATTCATGCTTTGATAATGTACGCCAATCGGCCAATCCTTCTGGCCGGTAGGCCGCCGGGAAACAAATGTACGAGCGCCGACTGGAAGGCAATTAAAAAGAGTGTTGTTGACGATAAGTTCATTGGCACAGGGGCCATTAATACGTACGCCGGCATCTCCGGGACAATTCCATATCACGTTGTGGTCCACGATGAAATTGCGGCAGCCATTGTCCAAATAGATTCCGGGATTAGGCCCGAAATTGTAATTGCCATGAATCCAGTTGAAGGCGATTCTGGTTTCACCGCCATTAGTACCCCAGGCATAAATAATGCCCAGATCCCGGCAGAGCAGACCGGCATGATAACAATTATTAAATTCAATCACATCATGGTGGGGATGTTTAAATTGGAGAATATCTCGGCCGGAATTAAATACCGTGTTAAACAGAACACGGTTGTTGCGACCGGTGAGAATCTGCAGTGGACAGGCATAAGTACCGGAATAATCTGTATTCCGTATAACGTTGCGGCTGACCAGGTTGTCATTTCCCTCAATGACGATGCCATCTCCGGCCGACCAGGCAATCCGGCAATGTTCAACCGTGTTATAGTTTCCGGTGACTACAATACCACAAGGCCGCAGGCCCACCCCAGGTGGAACGGCTTGGCGATGCTCAGACAGCGGAAGATATTGGCCGAGGTATCGGCACCGACAATGACTTAAGATACAATGGTCACCCAGAATACGTACTGCTCCTCCGCGGAAAGTTAAGCTGCGAATGACCACCCAGGATCTGCGCCGGATATCCACACACCATGGTTGCTTCTGAATGGTGATACGGTATTGGGCCGGCGTTTGTCCTGGAGCCAGTCCCAGGTACAACCGGCCAGTGCGATACGCCCACTGGGTAGGCTGTCCCAGAAATCGTCGAAGGCCCATAAGGTAGCCCTGACCGCGTCCCGCAAACCACCAATGAGTGCGATTGGCAAGCCTCAAGATACCAGTACGACTCGACGCCTTTACCAGAGCCGTTTGTACAGACCAGGCAACGCCAACCCGACCCACAAAAAGTGCACCGCGGAAATAATTGCGGCGGTGGCCCGCAAACCCCGGTGCAAAAATCCGTCGGGAAGTGGAAAAATAACCATAACCCTGCTGGCCCTTGGCGGGCACCGTTACCTGAGCCGCCCCCGGCTGAAAGGGTGTAGGTACGGCCTGCCGTGGGTAGCGGGCGGGTAAAATCAGACGTCCATTGAGAAACACTTGCGTCAATCGGATAGGATGTGTGTGCGGCACTGGAGCCGAGTAGATATGGCCCCGGTACCATTGCCAGCCACTGATGGGAACGGCTGCGTCAATCACGACGTGGGCGTGACGATATGGCTCAAACGTCATGGGCTCTCCGGCAAGGCCTGAACGGTCGACCTTCAAGGTCTGATGGTAAACACCGGCGAGAATGCGGCAGATATCGCCCGGTCTCATTTGCCTGGCGGCGGCCGCCAAGGTGCGTAAAGGTAGGCTGACGCTCAAGCCGGAATTGTTGTCGTTGCCTTGTTTCGATAGGTAAAAGATTCGTCCCACGGCCGAAGTTTCCGACCGGAACGCAACGACCATGACCAGCGCCATGAGAAATAGGATACCACTACCTGTCCGCCGGCTTGCTTTGAAATTAGACCTTTGTTGGATCATCTAGTTCCCTTTCGAATTGTTGCAGGGTGTGCCAAAGCGTTTTGCGTACAGTGGCGTGTCGGGCCGAGGCGTTTAGATTGGTGGTCTCCCATGGATCGCGTTGGAGATCAAAAAGCTGGACCACATCCACATGGGGATAATAAATCAATTTGTGCCGGCGGGTTCGCACCGAGCGCTGAAAATCGCGGTAGCGGCAGAACACGGCTGGATATATTTCCCGTGACGGGCCGTGAAGCAACTCAACCAAACTTGGAAACTCCACCGTGTTTGGTATGGGAAGACCAAGCAACTCATGCACTGTGGGGAAAATACTGTGTTGATACACCGGCACATCCACTATTTTACCAGCGGGAATATGGGGGCCGCGGATAACCAGTGGTATCCGAACACTGCAATCATAAAGATTCTGCTTGCCCATCAGGCCATGCTCGCCCACAGCCAGACCGTGATCGGAGGTAAAAATGACGATGGTATTGGCAGCTTGGCCGGACTTTTCCAGCGCCGCAAGCACGCGTCCCACCGCTGTATCCAACTGCGTTACGGCAGCATAGTATTCCGAGAGATGCAGCCGTACGGCCTCCGGCGTGCGCGGGAACGGTGCCAGCAGTTCGTCGCGGATATGAAAGTCGCCCTGATCAAACGGATGGCAGGGCAGGAAATTGGGAGGCAATTTCTGACGCCTTGGCGGATATAGGTTCACATATTTTTTTTCCGCCTGTCGTGGATCGTGCGGCATGTGAAAGCCCACGTATAAACAGAATGGCTCACGGGCATTGCCCCTTGCGCTTAAAAATTCCTCTGCGGCCATAGCCCATACCAGGGCCGAATGGGCGATTTTATCGGGTCCGAGTCCCAGATATTGGCGTACGTTAATCCAGTTTCCTTTTTGGCTTTTATCCCATGGCTTCCAACGGTTGCCCGGACTTGGGCGATGATAAGCGGGGCCATTGACAGGACTGGATTCAAACATTCCGGCCGGTCCTAGAGGTCCCCAAGTGCGAAAGGCGCGTTTCAAGCTCGTTTGTGACAGGTGCCATTTACCGATTAGGTGCGTATGGTAGCCGACTTGAGTCAACGCTTGCGGCCACATCGGCACATCGTCGCCTGCGGATTCGGCATGAAAGGTTGTCAGGCCAGTATGCATCATCGTGCGACTGGCGATACAGATTGCCGGCGTCCACGAACCCTGATGGAATGCGTGGGTGAAGGCACAACCACCGGCAACCAGGTGATCGAGGTTGGGCGTATGCACACGTCGATTGTGCAAGGCTCCAACGGCGCGGTAGGTCATGTCATCGGCAATCATCAAGACAATATTGGGTTGGCCGCCGAGCGAACTCGGTTCCCCCCGCTTAGGCGATACATGTGTTTTTTTCATACTAATTCCGGCTTATATCAATTGGGTTGCAAGGACTGGAACGGCCGGTGGCCTAAACCATCAAGGTTGTCTTATGACCTGTCAGGAAGGCCTTTGGTGCTCCACGGTAGGCAAGTACGGTCCAATTGCCAACCTGCGTGATTCTTTATAATGGAAAAATGATTTGACAGCAAGTCCAATTAAATGTAACATACCTTTATGGAACAAAAATGGAACAAAAATAAATTTACCAAAAAGAGATGGGGATAAACATGGGTAACGCTACGATTTTGGAAGTAGCCCAGGCGGCTGGCGTGGGAATCGGTACGGTTTCACGCGTCATCAACCACTTGGACACTGTTAAGTCTGCGACGGCGGAGGCCGTTCATAAGGCCATGGCCGACCTGGGATACACTCCGCCAGCACCGGAAAAACGCCGGGGAAGACGAATCGGTCAGGCGTACCCACGAAAAGCCGCAGCCAATTTACTGCTATTGATTGTCGGTGAGCAGGGCCTGCGATGGATGTTAAGTATGGCTCCAATCTATTCCGCGGTGATCGACGGTATCGAAAAGGGGGCGGCGGCGCACGGCATAAATATGCTGGTCCGACAGACCGCAACCTGGAATGAGCTTGCGACGGTGGTGGAAGACAATACCGCCCGTGGGACCATTCTTTTCGGTTCGCATGAACCACTGGGTATTCCCCCCGGCGTTCTGCAGAGGAAGCCGGCTATCTGGGTGATGGGTAGCCCGGAAAATTTTTCCGGAGACCATGTGCAGCCGGACCACACCAAAATCGGCGTTTTGGCCGCCCAGTATCTGCGTCGGCACAAACACTTTCGCTGTGCGTATCTGGGTTCTGGGGAGGGCACGCCCAAGTTTCACATTGGCTACCGCGCCACCGGCTTTCGCTGGGCTATGGAAAATGCCGGCGGTAGCGTGGATATGCTTATAAACCCGGCGATTGTTATCAACGATAAGGAACACAACGCTCCCAATGAACCGCTTATCGCCAAGTTGCTCCAGCGGCTGGTTGGCCTGAAGCCCCGGCCATCGGCGCTAATGCTGGAGGCGGATATGCTCGCACCAGTGACGTATCGACTGCTGCAGTCGAGCGGTGTGATCCCGCAAAAGGATATCACCATCGTTACCTGCAACAATGAGCAACCTTATCTGCTGTCTTTGCATCCACGGCCCGTAGTGATTGACCTGCAGGCGCAAGCGATTGGCAAACGGGCGGTGGATCAGTTGTTGTGGCGCAGCGAAAATCCGCGGGAGCCTGCGGTACGGGTCATGGTGGAGCCTGCGCTGGTGGAACCAGGTGTGAATGGTAGCGGGATGCCCATCGGGCGGCACAATGAAAACTAGGCCAGGGCCGGTGCTTCAGAAGACACCGTCACCAACGAGCCACTAGAGATATGGGAAGTGTTCATGCTGCTGCATCAAGACGTTGGCTTTCACAACGTGACGCAACTCGAGCCTGCTGAAGGCGGAGGCCTGTATCTGCGTCGTTTCCCTGCCCCGGTACGCAGCAAATTGATTCCTTTGGGGCGTATGGTTTCTGCGGAGTCTTCCGGAGTAGAGTTACGCTTTGTGACCGATTCTCCAAACTTTTGTCTGGCCGTAAGCAGCCGTCCATCGGTGTTGGCCCCTTTCGAGACGCACCTGCAGGATCTGTTTATTTTCCGGGGAGCATTCCTGCATTCGCATCATCGGTTGGACCCCGGAAAAATCAACCGCATTAACGTGATAAACATTGGAAATGTGGAAAAGTTCAATGAGATTGCGGAGCCACACGGTCTGGCCTGCGGTTTTTCCTGGAAGGTGTGGCGCATATTGTTCGGGCGATATCCGGCGATCTATTGGGGATTGGACACGTATGACTCACCGCGGCGCCCCCCGCTTGCCACAGAGGTGCCCACACGCCGCTGGCTGGCTTACGGCTCGTCGATTACCCATGGCGGTGCGGCCACGCTGCATCATGGGGCCTACATTTACCATGCGGCCCGTGTTGCCGGGCTGGATGTGCTCAATCAGGGCCTGTCCGGTTCCTGCCAGTGCGAAACGCATGTAGCGGACTATTTTTCCGCACGCACCGACTGGGATATCATCACCTTGGAAATAGGCGTGAATCTGCGACCTTCCACAAGTCCGCAGGAGTATTTCCGGCGCGTCAGCTATATGCTCGAGAAGCTGCGGCAGACGCATCCTGCGGCCCCGATTGTTCTGCTGACCATTTTTCCTAATGCCGCGTCGGCCGCTCACACCGCTGGTACCAATGCGGTGAGTACTGAAAGGGAAAGCCAGTTCAACGCCATCCTGCGGGACTTGGTAACGGGTAACGCGGCCGGCAATGTGTATTTGGTTGAAGGCCACGAGCTTCTTGATAACTTCGGTGACCTGAGTGTGGATCTGATTCATCCCAGTGATTATGGGCATGCCCGTATGGGGGCAAATCTGGGATTACGGCTTCGCCGAATTTTGGATACGACCAGCCCATATCCGTTATCTGCAGCCTGAAGGATGATTGTGATGATTCTTGCCACGGTTCGCGGTTTTACCGATTGGGATTATGCCGTCGTTGCCTTTTATTTTACTTTCATGGTTAGTATTGGCTTGGTGTTCCGGCACTATAGCAAAAATATCAGCGACTATTTCCGCGGGGGCGGGTCTATGCTGTGGTGGATGAGTGGGGCTTCGGCGATGATGGGGGCGATGAGCGCCTGGTCTTTTACGGGTGCTGCTGGCGAATATTATAAGACTGGATTTTTGCTGTATTTGGGAGTCTTTTTGCCCGGAAATATCATTGGCGGATTGATCGGCATTTTTTATACATCCTATCGCTTTCGGCAGATGCGCGTGATCACGTCTGTTCATGCCATTCGCCGGCGTTATGGCCCCATCAACGAACAATTTTACGTGTGGGTCCAAGTACCTATTAACCTCTTTTATGGCGGGTTAGTGCTCAACACCCTTAGTGTATTCTTATGCGCAGCTTTTGGGACGAACCTGCTGGCGACCGTGATTACCACGGGTGTGATTGTGTTGTTTGTGTCGTCGGCGGGAGGGGCCTGGGGTGTTATCGCCGGAGATTTTGTGCAGATGCTGGTAATGCAGTCGGTGGTCCTCACCACCGCAATTCTCACGTTGCATTTGCCGCAGATTGGCGGCTTTGGTGGTTTGCTTCATCAATTGCCGGCGTCGGCCTTCCACTGGACTATGTTGGTCCGCCCCCAGGTATTGTACTTATGGCTGGGAGCCATGATGATCGGCGGAGTCTTGGGATCTTTTGATTTATCCAATGGAGCTGCTCGATTCATGACGGTAAAGGACGGCCGTAACGCCGTCAAGGCAGCCACTATGATGTTGGTCATCGGATCTTTTGGTGGCATATTTATTATGGTCCCACCCTTGGCGGCGCGGGTCCTGTATCCCAACCTGCACCTGATTGTGCCCAACCTTCATCATCCTTCAGAGGCTGCTTATTTAGTGGTGGCTATGCGCGTGCTGCCGGATGGCATGTTGGGGCTGCTGGTAACGGGCCTCTTTGCGGTTACCATGGCCAATATGGATACCGGTCTGAATCGCAATGCCGGCATCTTTATTAAAAATTTCTACAGCCCGGTGTTGCGTCCAAACGCCACGGAACAGGAGTTGATGTTGGCCAGTCGGATATGCTCGGTTATTTTTGGCCTTCTGATTATCGGTATTGGAATTTTGATTGCACTTTTCCGGACGGCCAATTTGTTTAATTATGTTATCGTGTTGGGCGTGTTGTTGGGGGTTCCGCTTACAGTGCCGCTGGCTTGGGGCATGGTAATCAAGCGTACACCGCCATGGGCGGCATGGAGCACGGTTCTGGTAGGGTTTTTCGTCGCGGCCATGTTTCGCTTTGCCATACCGGTTTCCTGGTTCCAATACGTGATGGGCTGGCATCGAGCGCTCTCACCGACAGCCGCACAGGATGTGATGTTTTTCAGCATGACCATAGCTGTTTTAGGAATCGCATCCGGCTGGTACTTTTTTACCATGAGATTTGCCGACCGTTCGCCCGCCTCATACAAGAGAGATGTGGACATGTTTTTTAAAGATATGAATACGCCGATTGATCCGGTAGCCGAAGGTGTTCCAGGGGAGGATTACCGCCAGTGCCGCGTGATCAGCAGGCTTTGTCTGATTTACGGCACAGCCATGTTGCTGGCTATGTTGATTCCCAATGCTCTAAGTGGACGCTTGTGTTTTCTGGCTATCGGCGGGGCCATTCTCACCATCAGTTTGTTGTTGCATTTGGCGGGGCGCAAGGCCCAGCGGATCGATTCCGCCGCGTTGACCGCGTCGGAGGTATCAGTACCTACGTGAGTTACCGGGGGTTCTCCGGAATTATTGCGTGGCAGAACCTTGCAGTTGGATCTGGCCTACGCTATAGTGGGGGCTGTGACGTTGTGCCATTCCGGTGCAAGTCATTTCCGCCCCGAGTTACCGGTAGTTCGGGCACCAGGCGTTGGTCGTGGCGGAAAAATATCCTTCACCATGGCGAAGTTCAGCCGGGTGCGGATTTCAACGCCGCATCCCGATGAAAGGTAATAGTTCATCCATCGACATTGCCAATGTTGGATACAAGCCTTATGGCTTGGAATGGTCGGTTTGTTTTGATCGACCATCCGGTTTAAGGCTGATGAGCGGTGGTGAAAAGACTTAGTGTTCTTACAACTGGAGACTACCATGGCGGACCAGCAATCAGGCAATCCCAATCCTAGCGACAACGTGCATGCCCACGAGCACGAGCATGAGCACGCGAACCAGGCGGTAGAGGCCGCTGATAATCTTCCTCCAAATACCGTTACGGTGGAGGATGCGGGAGCGGCGCGAAAAAAGCTAATGATCTCGATTCCCGCGGAACGTGTGGCGGCCAAGTTTCGGCAGGTTTACAAAGAGTTGCATAGGGACGCCGCAGTTCCCGGCTTTCGCCGAGGGCGTGTGCCCCAGCGGATTTTGGAAAAGCGCTTCGGCAGCAATGCCCGTGAGACCATTAAAAGCCAGCTTATTGCTGAAAGCTATGAGGCGGCGGTTGAAGACCAGCACCTGAACGTGATCAGCCAGCCGGAAATGGACGTCGGAAAAATTGAACTGCCTGAATCCGGCCCCATGCTGCTGGAGCTATTTGTAGAAATCATCCCGGAGTTTGCGTTGCCGGACCTCAACGGCATTGAGATTAAAAAACCTCTGCTGCAGCCTACAGAAGAACGCTTTCAGGTAGCCTTGAAGACCTTGGCAAAAAATTTGGGATCTTGGCAACCCGCCACCCAATCGGCGCAGCCCGATGACCGCATCAATGTGGCGGTAGACGTTTTCAATGAGGATGGCACTTCGCTGGCACAGATTAAATCAACATCCATGTTGGTACAGCCGGGAGCTTTGCTGGGCATCGCCTTCGATGATTTAGCCCAGCGGCTGACTGGAGTAACCCCCGGCGCGACAGTGGAACTGGCTGGAAAAGTCCCGGATGACTTCCCCCAGGAACAATTTCGTGGCCGCAGTGTGAAAATTGTGCTGCATGTAACTGGTGTTGAACATCAACATATTCCGGAACTGGACGATAAATTGGCCAAAGAAAACGGCTTCGATGATTTGGCGGATCTGCACGCGGCGATGCGCGATGCGCTACAGACCAGGCTTACCAGCGAAGTCGATCGCATCATGCAAGCGCAGGTTTTAAGCGCCTTGCTCGAACGAACGACACTGGACCTGCCGGCCAAAGTTTCGGCCCGACAGAGCCAAAGTGTGCTGCGTCGTCGTGCTACGGAACTGATGCAGCGCGGTGTGCCCTTCGCGGAAATTGAAAAACATCTCGGCGAACTGAAAGCCACCTCCACCCAAGAAGCTCTTCGTGACCTGAAAACGGCCTTCATTGTCAACCGTCTGGCGGAGGAGTTTCACATCACCATTACCACCGCACAGCTCAATTCAGAAATCGCCGCTATTGCGACCCAGTACGGCCGCCGGCCAGACAAATTGCGGCAGGAACTCGCAGCCGACGGACGACTTGAGGATCTCGCGCAGCAGGTATTGCAACGTAACGTGCTGGACCATGTGATTTCGCTTTCCAAGGTGGTGGAAATTGACGAGGCGGCTTGGAATGAAGTAATGCGCAATCCGGCGGCTCTTGATGGCGGCCTCAACGTCACTGGCGTGCCATTGACTGCGGCCTCGTCTGAACAAAACGCGACCTAAGGAAAGTCGTTGCGGTGGGGGTTAATTTACCGCATCCCGCATAAACTCTAGTGGGGCGTGGTTTGCACGATGGGAATTATCTTCGGCAACAGGCCCCGCGGCGGGATGTTGTTTGGTGGCTAGCGAGTACGGCAGGATATTTCTAATGGCCCCGACGGATTCAGTAAGCTCCTGCCAGCAAAACATTCGACCGGAGGTGCAACACCGGCGCAAGGTACGCAATTTTCAAGTCAATATGTATCCGGCTTTGTGTCGGAGCCGCGACAAAAATCGGTATTTTCACCAATATCTGGCCCGGCTGGTGGGGCGCCATGTTTTGCCGGGGTCTACCGTCATTGACTTGGGCTGCGGCAACGGCGATATGTTGGCGGCCCTCAAGCCGACCTTGGGCGTGGGCATCGACTTTAATCCCGCAGCGATTGCGGAAGCAAGGGCGAAACATCCGGATCTGACTTTTCATGAAACCGAGATTGAAGCGGTCGCTGGCCTGGGTCTGCCCAAGTTCGACTATGTAATTTTGTCTGGCGTGTTGCCACAACTCTACGACTTGCATTCTTCATTGGCCGCCATCGCCGGGTTGTGCCATCGCGACACTCGCCTGATCATCGCTACGTTCAGTCGCCTCTGGCAACCCGTAATTCGACTGGGAGAAGCGTGCGGACTTAAGCAGCGCATCATTGATGAAAGCTGGCTGCCCAGCGACGAAATTGGCAATATTCTTGCCCAAAATGATTTTGCCATGATTCGCCAAACAGAGGGCATTTTATTGCCGCTGGATGTTCCATTGCTCAGTGATCTGGTCAACCGTTGGGTTGCGCCACTGCCTTTGCTGCGGCAATTGGACCTGTGTACCATCACCATAGCCCGCACTGTACCGGCGACAGCCGCCGATCCATCGGACTCGGTCAGCGTAATTGTGCCGGTACGCAATGAGTCGGGCAACATCCCCATGTTGGTGAATCGACTGCCCGTCATGGCAGACACGCAGGAAGTAATTTTTGTGGAAGGCAACAGCAGCGACGATACGTGGCAAGCCGTACAGGATGCCGTCAAAAACTACACCGGCCCCTTTCAAATGCGGGCCATGAAACAGCCCGGGCGTGGAAAAGGCGACGCTGTACGTGCAGGGTTTGGCGCTGCCGGCGGAGAAATTCTGCTTATTTTAGATGGCGATTTATCCGTGCCGCCCGAAGAACTGCCGCGTTTTGTGGATCTGATCCGGAGCGGTCGCTGCGAATTTGCCAATGGTTCCCGGCTGGTCTATCCCATGGAAGATCAAGCCATGCGATTTTTGAACATGATCGCCAATAAATGTTTCGGCTGGATGTTCACGTTTCTTCTGGGCCAGCGGCTACGCGATACCCTTTGCGGTACCAAAGTGCTCAGGCGTGGGAATTATCTCAAGATTGCAGGCAATCGCGCTTATTTCGGAGATTTTGATCCGTTTGGGGATTTTGACTTGTTGTTCGGAGCGGCCCGGCTGAATTTAAAAATTATGGATGTACCCATTCACTACAAACAACGCACTTATGGTAGCACCAATATCTCGCGGTTTCGTCACGGCCTGTTGCTGATCCGAATGTGTGCGGTAGCCGCCCGCAAAATCACGTTTTTATAGGTGCGGCGCTGTGCCGTGCCGGGGAATGTGGTGGCGTGCTGGGCCACATTGGCAGTTGATAAGCCGTGACACAATCGGTGGGCGTGACACGGCAGATTAAACAGACCATAACTCGCTGGCTAAACTTCCGGGCCGTCAAGGTGGGGTGGTCGGACCGGACGCCAGTTACAATTAGGCTGGGGGATCACCGCTCCGCTATTTGAGCGCCAAGCTTTAAGCAAATCATGGAGTTCCTTCCTGATGGTCGGATGCGCAGTGGCTACATTGCGGCTTTCCGCGATGTCATCACGCAGGTGGTAAAGCTCCAAGGTCTGGGTTTCAAAGAATTCAATGAGCTTCCAATCTCCCCGGCGGATGGAACATGCCGGAGTGCCGCCCTGATTGCTGTAATGCGGATAATGCCAGAAAAGCGGTCGGTCCAACCATGGCTGGTCTAACAGCAGCGGCATCAAACTCTGGCCTTCAATCTCGGCGGAGGTGTTGGCTACACTTCCTGCGGCGTCCAAAAGCGTTGGAAAAATATCCGGGCTGGATATGGGCTGGGTACAGCGGATACCGGGCGAAATCATTCCGGGCCAACGGACGATAAACGGTACCCGCGTTCCTCCTTCATACATCCAGCCTTTGCCCTGCGCCAAGGGTGAGTTGCACGTGGGAGAGCCTTCCGCTGTGGCAAGACCGCCATTATCCGAGGTAAATATAACCATGGTGTTTTCGGCCCGTCCGCTGGTTGCCAATGCCTGTAGTAGGCGGCCAATGTTGGAATCCAAATTTTCCACCATCGCGGCATAAATTGGGTCGGACTGCAAAAGTCGGCGTCGAACACGCTGATCGCGTTTATGGGCGCAGGAGAAGTATTCACCATCTTGGAACTCAGGTAGGTTATCCAGCCCCATGGCAGCGGCTTTATTCCGGTATTTCTCGATTAAATCCTGCGGTGCTTGAACTGGAGTATGAACGGCGTAGTAACAGAGATTGAGAAAATAGGGCTGGGTATGCGGTGTTTGCAGCAGACGAAGAGCTTCGTCAGTAAGTCGGTCTGCCAGATAAGTGCCAGGTTCGCCCTCGGGTAAGTTGGGAAGGCCCCAGGGAGCGAAATGGCCCTGGCGTGGATGACCCCATCCGCAGCCGCCGATATTGATATCAAAACCATGATGTTCTGGCCACGTATCCGTATCGCCCAAGTGCCATTTTCCGACATGCCACGTGCGGTACCCCAGGTGCCGAAGGGCGGTGGCAATGGTGATTTCATGTTTGGGGAGATGATCGAGATAGGGCACCGCCATCAGGCGGCCCTGGCTGTGGGCACCAATCCAATCGGTGATGCCGAGCGTGGCCGGATATTTTCCAGTCAGCAGGCTGGCCCGCGTGGGCGAGCAGACGGGAGCAGCCGCATAAGCATCCGTCAGCAACGCGCCTTGTGCAGCCAATTGATCGATCCGCGGCGTTTCATAAAAGGTGCTGCCATAACAGGTCAGATCTCTCCAGCCCAGATCATCAATCAGGATAAAAATAATATCCGGTGGAATATGCGACTTGTCTTGGACCGTCATCACCTGGCTCCACAACAGCGTTTGAATTTTTTTCCACTGCCGCACGGGCATGGATCGTTGCGATCGGGTGCCGCTCCGGAGCGCATTTGTTCCGCTTGAATACGCATAATATCCGCAGCCGGACGGTGCTGGCGCAGTAAAGCAGCCATCTGTTTCATATAGGGATCTACGTGCTTAAAAAAACGCTTATAGGCGGGACACAGATAATTCAATCCGGATTCTCCATCCGGGGTCCGGATAAATCGGTGTTTCGGACATTCGCCGTTACACGCGAAACGTACTTCGCAGCGCCGGCAATATTGGGGCAGCGTGTCAAGCTTGTCAGAACCGAATTTCTTCTGAAAATCAGAATTAACCATGGCTCCCAATGACTGGTTCAGGATATTTCCCAGTTTGTAATCGGGATACACGTAATGGTCGCACGAATAAATATCACCGTTGTGTTCAATGGCCATGGCGCTACCACATTTTTCAGCAAAGACGCACAGGCCGGAGCCAGCCCCCAGCCAGTTGCCTAAAGCAACATCAAAAGTCTGCACGAAGGTTGTCCCAACATCATGGCGGACCCAATCGTCAAAAATCTCCACTAGAAATTGTCCGTATTGACGGGCCTCGACGCTCCATGGCGTTACGGGCAGGTCTGGAAGGGCTTCGCCGGGAACAGGTGGGGCGGCCAAGTCCAGCATCGGCAGGGCCAGAGATTGTGGCGGAGCCTTGCGCTCTACCAGTGGAATAAACTGTATGTAGCCGGACCCAATACTTTTTAAAAAACGGTAAACATCCAGAGGTCGTTGGGAATTTTTACGATTCACAACCGTGAGCGTATTAAACTCCACCTTGTGCGCACCGAGCAGCTTAAGCCCGCGGAACACCGCGTCAAAGGTGGGTTGTTGCTTCTTGTCAACACGGTAGGTATCGTGCAGATCTCGCGGGCCATCAATGCTGATGCCGACCAGAAAATTATGCTGCTTAAGAAATTCACACCATCGGTCATCCAGCAGCGTGCCGTTGGTCTGCAGGGCATTGTGTATATTTTTCCCATTGGCATAGCGGGCCTGCAGATCTACAACCTTTTGAAAAAAATCTACACCCAGGAGAGTAGGCTCTCCCCCTTGCCAGGCAAAATTAATCTCTGGTGCGTCCTGCGACTGAATGTAATTGTGCACATAGGAGTCCAAAACAGCGTCGGACATCCTCCAGGTTTCACCAGTTTTATAAAGTTTTTCCTTTTCAAGATAAAAGCAGTAATGGCAGTCCAGATTGCAGATTGGTCCGATGGGCTTGCTCATCACGTGAAATGCAGATACCTTGGGAGTGGTGGTGGCGGATATGGAACTCGATACAGTCATACCAACTCCTGCTGCGGAGGTACGTCGGATTCGTCTCTTGAGAACAACACCAAGGCGCAATGGCCGACAGACGCAAGTATACATCGCAGCGTCTGACAGGAGTAGGGCAAAAAAGAAACTGGAATATAGTCAGCAAATAAGAGGTGTGTTGCAAAGGGACGAGGCGGCCCTGCGCGGGTGTGGGGACTGGGGGGAAAGCCGCCAATCCGTTGGTGGCCGCGATGGGGTAGGGCCGCAGGTGGACAAGGTACTCAACGCCCTGTGGCACATCCTGACCAATACGCGGCAGGTTTCTGTGGGCATGGTCTGCCGCGCAGGCCGCGGCGCTTTGTTCTCCACCTGGCCACCTCCCGCGGAAACCAGCCGCCGACCCGCACTACAAGGTTTGGTCGATGGCGGTTAAAATCAAAGGGTTGAAGTTGGACAGGAGCGTTATTTGCCGACGAAAAACAGCATAACTCCGACACTTTCTTTTGAGCATTTTTGCGCCTTGGCCAAGCCAGGGGTGGCGATTCCGGTGTTTGTCACCTTGCTTGGCGATCATCTCACGCCGGTTACGGCTTATGAACGTCTGGCCAAGCGATCTCCCTATTCATTTTTGCTCGAATCAGTGGTCGGGGGTGAGCGTATTGCCCGGTATTCGTTTCTGGGGGCTGGGCCACGCACAGTGATCAAGGCTTTCGGCCATCGGGTTACACGAACGTTTCCCAAGTTTCCGGAGCAAGCGGATGAGACCTTTATGTCGGCTGATCCGCTCCAAGATTTACAGGCCATTTTATCTGGTATCACGGCGGTGCGGGTGCCGGAACTGCCGGCTTTTTCGGGGGGAGCGGTTGGGTATGCGGGCTATGACACGGTGCGGTATCTGGAGCCGGAAAAATTAGCTTCCCCACCTCCGGACCTGCGGCATCTGCCGGACCTTATCTTCGGCTTGTATGATGATCTGGTAATTTTTGACCATGTTCAAAAAACCATATTGGTGGTGGCGGATGCTCACATTGATGGTCGAAGCCACGAGCAACTCTACCAAGATGCCGCTGCGCGTATCAATGCCATGGTGGAATCCCTGCGCGAGGCTGGCCACGGCGAGTTGGAAGTCATCAACCTCCAGCAGACGCATCGGCCCTCAGCGACGAGCAATTTTACCCGGGAGGGCTTTGAGGCAGCCGTGGAGGCGGCCAAGGATTTTATTAAAGCCGGGGACATTTTTCAGGTGGTGCTTTCGCAATGTTTCACGGTAAAAACACCGGCGCATCCGTTTGATATCTATCGGGCCTTGCGGGTGATTAACCCGTCGCCGTTCATGTTTTATCTGACCGCGCCGGAATGTACGTTGGTCGGGTCTTCTCCGGAAATTATGTGCCGGGTGCAAAATGGCGTAATTACCAGCCGACCGTTGGCGGGCACACGTCGGCGCGGGCAAAGTGCAGAGGAAGATGCGGCGCTGGAGCAAGAACTCCTGGCCGATCCGAAAGAACGTGCTGAACATATCATGCTGGTGGACCTGGGGCGTAACGATGTGGGCAGGGTGGCGACACCCGGAAGCGTAAAAACCGACGACGTGATGAGTGTGGAACGCTACAGTCATGTTATGCATATTACCAGCAATGTGACGGGCGAACTGGCTGCAGGAAAAACCTGCTTTGATGCGTTGCGCGCCACTCTGCCGGTGGGCACCGTCAGCGGCGCTCCAAAAATCCGGGCCATGCAGATTATCGACCAATTGGAACCCAGCCGCCGTGGCCCCTATGGGGGCGCGGTGGGCTATATGGATTATTCGGGGAACATGGATACGTGCATTGCCCTGCGGACGATGGTGGTGCTGCCGCTGAAAGATGGAGCACAACATCAGGACCGGACCGACCCACAGACCACGGTGTTTATCCAGAGCGGCGGCGGCCTGGTGGCGGATTCCGTACCCGCCAGCGAATACCAGGAAACGCTCAACAAAGCTGCGGGATTGCTCAAGGCGGTAGGTCTGGCCGAGCGTGGCTTCTCCTGACCGCGAAATAAAGGATTCAAACAATATGCCGCAATATAATCCACATGCCATTGAAGAAAAATGGCAGCAATTTTGGCTGAAAAATAAGGTGTTCGCCTCGGTGGCGGACCCAACCAGTCCCAAGTTCTATGTACTGGATATGTTTCCATATCCGTCCGGTGAAGGTCTGCACGTGGGCCATCCTGAAGGTTATACGGCCAGTGATATTGTGGCCCGCTACAAACGGGCCTGTGGGTTTTCGGTCATGCACCCCATGGGTTGGGATGCCTTCGGTCTGCCCGCCGAGCAGTACGCGATTAAAACCGATACCCACCCGGCCGCTACCACCAGAAAGAATGTGAGCCGGTTTCGGAGTCAGCTCCAGGCGTTGGGTTTTTCCTACGATTGGGAACGTGAAATTAACACCACGGACCCGGAATACTACCGCTGGACGCAGTGGATATTTCTTCAGCTCTTTGACACCTGGTTTGATGAATCCTCCGGCCACGGCCGGCCCATTGCAGAATTGGCGGCGGAATTTGCCTCCGGCCGACGGGCTGTGCCGGGATGCACACAGTCGTGGCATGAGCTTGATGCGCGGCATCAAAGGGAAATCCTCGCGGGTTTCAGGCTGGCGTATCAGGCAGACGTGGCGGTAAACTGGTGCCCTGGTTTAGGAACGGTGCTGGCCAACGAAGAAGTAATTGACGGGAAAAGCGAAGTGGGTGGCTTTCCGGTGGAGCGTCGGCCCATGCGCCAATGGATGCTGCGCATTACCGCCTATTCAAGGCGTCTGCTTGATGGGCTGGATACCCTGGAATGGTCCGAATCCTTGAAAATGATGCAACGCAATTGGATTGGCCGTTCCGAGGGAGCGCTGGTGCATTTCCAAATTACGGGCCGCACGGAAATTCTGGATGTGTTTACCACCCGCCCTGATACCCTCTATGGCGTCAGTTACATGGTGTTGGCACCGGAGCATCCGCTGGTGAATGTGGATGAGAAAAACTGCATCATTCCGCCGACCTGGCCGGAGCACACACCGGCCGGGTGGAAATATGCGGGTGCGCCGGAGAGTCCGGCATTGTCGGTGCAGGCATACCAGAAATGGGTGGCGGGACGCTCGGAGCGCCAACGCCAGGAAGATACCTCCAAAACGGGTGTTTTCACGGGTGCCTACGCCATCAACCCGGTCAACCAGCAGCGCATTGCCATCTTTGTTTCTGATTATGTGCTCATGGGCTACGGCACCGGAGCCATTATGGCCGTGCCCGCGCATGACCGTCGCGATTTTGACTTTGCCCGGAAATTTGGCCTGCCGATGGAACGGGTGGTCAGTGCCCGATCAGATCTGCCGGAGGCGGGCGAGTTGCCGTTTGAAGAAACAGGCTATGCAGTCCATTCTCCCTGGATCAATGGTCTGGCAACCGAGCAGGCCATACCGGTGATGATTCAGCAGGTCGAAGAACGCCGATTCGGCCTGGGCCGGACGCATTACAAAATAAGAGACTGGCTGTTCTCGCGGCAGCGCTACTGGGGAGAGCCGTTTCCGCTGGTTCATCTGGAAGATGGCACCACAGTCCCACTGGCCCCGGAAGAGCTTCCCTTGCGTTTGCCCGACCTAGTCGATTTTAAACCCACCGGAACCATGGATCCGCCGCTTTCCAAGGCGGTAGATTGGGCTAAAGTTTGGGTGCTGCTGGAAGGCCCACCCGCAACGGCCGTAGCCCGCGTGGTACCTCCCGGAACACCGGGCGCCATGCCGGCGCGGCGCGAGCTTAATACCATGCCGCAATGGGCGGGATCGTGCTGGTATTATCTGCGGTATCTAGATCCGCGGAATCCCACGGCCTTTTGCCAGCCGGAGACGGAACGTTATTGGATGAAACAGCCGCCTGGCGTGGACCTGTATATCGGCGGGGTGGAGCATGCCGTCTTGCACCTGTTGTATTCGCGGTTTTGGCACAAGGTGCTCTTTGATCGCGGATACGTAAGTTCCCAGGAACCCTTTAGAAAACTGGTCAATCAGGGTTTGATTCTGGGGGAGGCTGAATATACGGCATTTTCCACGTCCACCGGTGATTTGGTTTCCTGGAGTGAGGTAGCCCCGGAACTTTCCACTCGCACGGGTGCGGATGGCCGGCCGGAAATTGTCAGCCGCCACAAATCCACCGGTGAACTCCTGGTGGGGCGAGCTCCGGCTCCCGCCACCATTGAAAAGCGCGGCAGCCAATATGTGCTAAAGAGTCGGCCCGACATCGAGGTGGATGCCCGGTCGTATAAAATGAGTAAATCCCGCGGCAACGTGATTAATCCGGATGATGTTATCGCTAAATATGGAGCGGATTCGCTGCGACTTTTTGAAATGTTCATGGGACCACTGGAGCAGGTCAAACCCTGGAGCACTGCCGGTGTGGAAGGGGTGTATCGCTTTTTGCATCGGTTATGGCGCAACGTATTTGGTACGGAAGAGGAAAATCAGCCGCGGGTTGTGGTCAAGGATGGATCCACGTGGCGGTTGCTGGCGGGAGGCGCGCTGACGGCAGAGCAGGCGCGAAAGGCGCAGGCGGCCGCGGATGAGCTTGTGCGTCCCATGCATCGGCTTGTCCGCAAGGTGACGCAGGATATCGAGCGACTTTCGTTCAACACCGCTATCAGTACCATGATGGAATTTAACAACATGCTCACGCGGCTGGAAGTGGTGCCGCGTGAAGCCGTCTTGACGCTGGTGCGGCTGTTGGAACCGTTTGCCCCGCATGTGGCCGAAGAGATTTATCAACACCTTAGTGGTACCGCGTCTGTGGAATCTCTCAGCCGCGTTCCCTGGCCAACCTACGATGACGCACTGTGTGTGGAGGCCCGGTGGGAAATTCCGGTACAGATCAACGGCAAAGTCTCCGGACGGGTGAGTGTTCCGGCTGACGCGGCAGAAGATCACGTGCTGCAGAGCGTGCTTGCCGATGCACAAATTCAGGAAAAGCTGGCCGGCCGAAATCCCAGGAAGAAGATTTACGTCAAAGGTCGTATGGTGAGCCTGGTGGTGTGAATAGAGCGGGGTAGATGAGGGCATAACGTTCCGGATGAAATGAGCTTGATCCAGCATGGAACAATGGTACAAACGCACGATAACCGGCGAAGCGGCGGGTTTAATTCCCGCAGTGGTGCGGGCGGTGTTGACGCTCGTGTCGTGGCCCTACGGCCTGGCCATACGTGTACGCAATTGGGCCTACGATGCCGGACGCATCCGGGTGGCACGCCTGGCGGTGCCTGTGATTTCCGTGGGCAATATGACCACAGGTGGCACCGGCAAAACGCCTACCGTGATCATGATTGTGCGAGATCTGGTGGCCTTGGGCCGTAAACCGGCGGTACTAACGCGCGGTTATGGGGCCGTCGGCGGAGCGGTCGCGGATGAGGTACAGGTAATTCAACGGGAATGTCCCGGGGTGCCGGTAGTGGTGAATGCCGATCGGGTGGCGGGTGGACAGGAAGCCATCCGGAAGTTCGGTGCGGATGTGCTGGTGTTGGATGACGGTTTTCAACACCGTCGGCTCGACAGGGATGTGAATATCGTGCTGGTGGACGCCACCAACCCGATGGGCGTTCCAGGGATTATTCCGCGTGGCAGTTGGCGGGAACCTCCGCGCGGAATGGCCCGTGCGACCCACATCATGTTGACACGCTGTGAGCAGGTGACACCGGAATTGGTGGAGTTGGCCGCTGGTCTGCTGGCCCAATGGGTGAAGCCGCGAAATATCTTTGAACAGCGTACGCGGGTGATCGGCGTGTTTGATGCGGCGGGCCGAGCGGTGGTGGCGGAGGGCAAGCATGTTTTGGTGTTTGCCGGGGTAGGTAACCCGGAAGGATTTTTAAATACGGTGCGCTCGACCGGACTGATCCCATCGAGCGGCTGCTGGTTTGACGATCACCACCATTATCATGCGGATGTGGATTTTCAGCGGATGCGGGAACTGACCGCCGCCCGTTCGCTGGATGCTTGGGTGACGACGGTTAAAGATTGGGTGAAAATAAAAGAATTAAAAACCCCGGTGCCGGTCTGGCATGTGCGAATTGAAAGCCGGATTGAGGGTGTGCAGTCTTCGCTGTGGCACGGGGTGCTGGCCGCGGCCCTTGCGGGACGATAAAATACACGAGACACCGGCTTGGCTTCTTAAGATGTGAATGGTTTATGCATCATTTAAGCTCTGAACTTGCGGCTATTGTGGAACGCTTTGGTGAGCCACGTATCGTCGTATTGGGCGACTTAATGCTGGATGAGTATATTTACGGCGATGCGGAGCGGCTCTCGCCGGAGGCACCGGTGCCGGTAGTGCAGGAGCGTCATCGGCAGCACCGCTGCGGAGGAGCCGGCAATGTGGCCGTGTTTCTGGCCGCCTTGGGGGCCAAAGTGGACTTGATTGGAGTGTGCGGGGATGATACCCAGGGACATCTGCTGCGTGCCGATCTCCGAGATGCCGGTGTGAATGTGGCGCACGTGCTGGCCATTGCAGGCCGACCAAGCTGCACCAAAACCCGATTGGTCGGTTTGGCGCAGCATCGCCATCCGCAACAAATGCTGCGGTTGGACCGCGAAGATGTTTCGTGGATTGGCCCGGAGCATGAAAATACGGTGCGGGAAAATTTGCGGCAATGCCTGGTCGGTGCCGCCGCCCTGTGCATCGAAGATTATAACAAGGGCCTGCTGAGCCAGTCGCTGTGTCCGGCCGCCATCAATATGGCTCGAGATCTGGGGGTGCCGGTATTGGTGGATCCGGCGGCGGTGGCGGATTACAGCCGGTATCGGCGGGCGTCGGTCATTACTCCGAATCGGACGGAGGCGGAGCTGGCCACGGGGCGGCGCATGGAGGCGGTACCGTTGGGCGCGGCCGAATTGGCACGCGATCTTTATGTTCGTCTTGGACTTGATGCCTGCGTTATTACCCTGGATAAACACGGCATGTACCTGCTTGATGGTCCGGAGGGCGGCACGTTGCACCCCACCAGGCCACGTACCGTTTACGATGTCACCGGTGCTGGAGACATGGTGCTGGCCATGCTGGCGATGGCGATGAGTGCCGGTGCCACGTGGAGCCAGGCTGTAGATTTGGGCAATGTGGCGGGGGGGTTGGAAGTAGAACGCTTTGGTTGTGTGCCATTGGGCCGCAGGGAGGTTATTGCGGCACTATTGCCGGGGGAAGCCGCCGCCGAAAAGGTGCGCGATCCGGCCGCCTTAAGTGCTGAGCTTGCTTCGCGGCGAGCCGCGGGCAAGCGCATTGTTTTTACCAACGGCGTCTTTGATATTCTCCATGCCGGCCATGTGCGTTACCTGCAATTTGCCCGCAGCCACGGTGATGTGCTGGTGGTGGGGGTGAATTCAGATGCATCGGTCCGACGGCTCAAAGGGCGTGACCGGCCGGTGAATTCGCTGGCGGACCGCATGGCCGTATTGGCGGCGCTGGCCTGCGTGGATTTTGTGGTGGATTTTGCCGACGATACCCCGTTGGAACTGGTGCGCGCCGTGGCTCCGGATGTGCTGGTCAAGGGGGAGGATTACGCAGGCAAGGAGGTGGTTGGCCGGGAAGTGGTGGAGGCACGCGGCGGGTCCGTGGTGCTGGCACCGTTTTTAGCCGGTCATTCGACCACGTCCATTCTGGAAAAACTGGCCCGATAGCGGTGACGACCTGTGGGCGGTGCAGCGCGGGATTTTGCGGAAACTGATGATGCGGGAACGTGCGGTATTTTTAGATCGTGATAACACCATTATCGCCAATGATGGCTATTTGGGTGATCCGGCCCAGGTGAAGCTGCTGCCGGGCGCGGGGGTTACGCTGGCGTCCCTGCGCCGGATCGGCTATCGGATTATTGTGGTCAGCAATCAAAGCGGAGTGGCCCGAGGCCTCTTTGGGGTGGGTGATGTTGAAGCGGTCAATGCGGAAATGGGAAAACAGTTGCGCCAACAGGCCGGTGCCCATATTGATGCCAATTATTTTTGTCCGTTTCATCCAGAGGCCGTGGTGCCTGCCTACCGCGGCGATCACGAGTGGCGCAAGCCGCGGCCGGGAATGTTAAAGCAAGCGGCCGCGGATTTTAACCTGGATTTGTCGCAATGCTGGCTCATCGGCGATCAGCCGCGGGATATCGCCGCGGGCAGGGCCGTGGGTTGCCGCACGATTCTCCTGCGTGATTTGTCCGTGCATACCGGTACAGCGCCGTCTGGGCCACCGGATGGGGCGGAAATTCAGCCGGATTTTGTGGTAAAGTCGCTGGCCGATGCAGCACGTATTATTGTCCGCGAAGGATCTCATGTGATCAGGGAATCGATTACCGTCCCCGCGGTGAAGACCGCCGTAGAATCCTCCGCCAGCGCTATCGCGGTGGCCGGCGAAGCGGCGATGTCCGAAGTGGTCGTGCCCGCCTCCAGCCCGCCGCCGGTGCAGGCGCTTCCGCGGGATGGGGCGTCCATGTCCGAATCCGGTGCCGGTACCACAGCCCCCACCGCCAGCCACCTGCTTCTGGAGGAAATCGCCAGGCATATCCGGCAGTTGCAACGTCGCTCGCAAGGAGCCGATTTTTCGTTGTGGTCGCTGCTGGCGATGATTCTGCAGGTCATAGTTGTTTTGTTTCTAGCCATGGCTCTGTGGAATGGTCTGGCTGCGGGTACGTACCTGCAAACCACGGATAAAAGCTGGTGGTTTGACCGAACCAGCGCGGAGTTGGGGGCGTTGGAGTGGCTGCTGGCGGCTTTGGTAGTGCAGGTTGCCGTGCTCGGTATGTACCTCCTGCATCGGCATGAGTAAAGAGATTGCACCGCTGTTTTCAAGGATCGCCATGCCCAGCCGACCTTTGATTGGAATTTCCATGGACACCGGCGACCCGCAGGCGGTACCGGTGATCTACGAGTTGGCCGACACGTACACAAAGCGAATTGTGGAGGCGGGTGGAACTCCCTTGCTGTTGCCGCACGTGGCGGAGGATGCGGTTCGACAGCAATTGATGGAGGTATTGGATGGCTTGCTCATTCCAGGCGGTGATGATGTGAACCCAGCATTGTACGGGCAACAGCCCCATGCCAAGACGCGGTTGATGGATCCGCGGCGGCAAGGGTTTGATTTGGCGATGCTGGCGCTGGCGGAGCGGCAGAACTTACCAACCTTGGGAATTTGCCTGGGGTTTCAGTTGATGAATGTGCAGCGTCATGGGACTCTGGCGCAATACTTGCCGGAGGTTGGGGTGGCAACGCGCGTCAACCATGCCGCCGATCCGGATCAGTTGTTGCGGTATGACGCCCGCCACGCGGTGCAGCCCGCCGTGGGCACCCGGCTTGCGGGGCTGTTTGGCACCGCGCCACTGCTGGTGAATTCGACCCATCGCCAGGGTGTTGACCAACTGGGCCATGGCCTGGTGCCATCAGCCTGCGCGGCAGACGGCCTGGTGGAGGCGATTGAGGATCCCACCCTGGGTTTTTGGATGGGGGTGCAATGGCATCCGGAACGTATGCCCGGAGATCCACAGATCAAGTTATTTCAGGCGCTGGTAGGCGCTGCGGTTCAGCGCCGCAAACATTGATTCTTCGCAAAATAGGCGGCTATAATCCGGGCAGCGGTATGATGATACATAAGGAGCGTCGGCGATGATTTGTAACTTTCAGTCCTGCTTTGAACGAGCGTTGCCCTATCAGCAGTTCCTCCAGCAACATGGAACGGCGGAACATCGGCAGCGCTGGCAGGCGCTTTACGAGAAGGTAACTCTTTTGCCGCAGCAAAAGGATCTGCTGGCCGGCTTTCGCCGAAAAATGCACGTGCTGTGTATGGCGGGAACATGGTGTGGCGACTGCGTTAATGCCTGTCCGATTTTTCAACATTTTGCCACCGCTTGCCCCATGATCGATCTGCGGTTTATTCACCGGGCGCAGAAATTTGATCCGGCGGCGGGTGATGCGGATACACTTATCGCCAACGAACTTTCGATATGCGGTGCGCCGCGTGTTCCAGTGTTACTGTTTTTATCAGAGGATTGGTTTGAATGTGAACGCTTCGGCGAGCGAACATTGGCCACCTATCGGCACAAAGCGGCCAGCCTGCATGGGGCCAGTTGCCCCACGGGTCTGGTAGCGCCGCCACAGGATTTGCTGGCTGCGAATGTCGCCGAATGGCTGACCCATTTTGAACGTGTGGAGTTGATGTTGCTGACCAGCCCCCGACTGATGAAGCTGCACCGGGAGATATAGCCTGTAAGGGGATAATTCCGGCAATGCTGGGACGGCCCCTTTTTGTCGCAACGCTGGAAAAGCCGGATCTTTTAAGGCTTAAGGTTTAGCACGATAGATGTCGTCTGGCTCCGAGGCGGTTATTGAGGTTTTGGGGTAAGATTCTCAAGATCGACAAGATCAACACGTTTTTTTACGAGGACTAGGAGTTAGGAGCTAGGAGTTAGGAGTTAGGAGTTAGGAGTTAGGAGGTCCCGATTGGCGGCTCCTGCCACATCGGGATTTCGGCATCCATGCCTCAACGGGGGGCGGGGACGGGCAAGATGGCCAAGGTGGCCAAGGTTTTGGGGGTTGGCCGTCTTGGACAGGTTGAAAAATGGGCGGTTTTGTTGGGGTTTTTGGGTAAGATGGCCAAGATGGCCAAACATTTTTAATTTTCCGGGTTAAAGGTCGGTTTTGTGCTTGTTGCAGGCGCAGCATGGGCATGGGTCAAATTCCTTATTTTGGTGTGGTGCACGCCTGTGGCTTCGGCGGGGTCACGCGGCGGGGTACGTATTTACTTGTCAGTGATCGCGGGCGGTTTGGGGGCCTGCGGTCAGGCGGAACGAGGCTCGGCTGCGCTGGGCAGATGAGCCTTCCATCGGGAGTTCCGCTTGATGGGTGATAGGCGGGGTATGGGGGTGGGTAATGGCGCGGGCGGCGGCCCGCGAGTCGGGAGTCGGGAGTCGGGAGTAACGGCGGCTGTGGCCGCGGGGGTTGATGGCGGCTGTGGCCGCAGGAGTTAGGATTTGGGAGCGTGACGACGATTTTTTACCATCCCGACAGACATCGGGATAAACTTCGGAAACGAGGGAAACGAAGGGACGAGGTGATCCATCCCGATGGACTTCGGGATAAACGCCTTACGCGGATTTGCACAGATTAAATGAGGGGGGACGCTGCGCGAGACGGGAGATCCCGATTGGCGACTCTCCCGAACGGCGTTGGGCCTACGGGACATCGGGATTTCGGCATCCATGCCTTCCCGATACGCTGGTCCTCCAGCATCGAGGATTTCGGCATCCATGCCTCAACAGTAGGGTTCGAGGAAGGCGGAGTGCGCGGCCAGCGGCGGATCGGGGTAACGGAGACGCGGCGAGGCAGCCTCGCCCGCTAAACGGGGGGTGGGGCGGGGTTCCACGGCGTGGTAAACGGCCAATGTTGCTGCGGCCGGCCGGCGCGAACGGGGTTGTCGTTCACGTATTGGATAGACCGGGCGACATCGGCGGCGGTATTGAGAAAGACGTTCCACCCGCCCCGGGCCCACACGATTTCGGCGGGCCGCAGGTTTTCCGCACTGAGTTGCTTGGTGCCGCGGCTACGCAAATGGCGGATCACCTGTTCAATGGGTTTGGCGTGGCGCAGTATTACCAGATGCACGTGATCCGGCATGATCGCGCACGCCAGGATGCGGTATGCCGTTTCGTCGCAGGCTGCGGCAAATCCGCGGCCAATGGCGGCGATCTGGGCCATGGAAAACTTCACCGTGGCGTTGGCCAGGGATTCCTTGGCCCGTTGGCGGGCAGAGTGGTCGTGGATGGCTGCGGCCACCGATTGCCGCGTTC
>JAJYZF010000188.1 GCA_021800165.1 Planctomycetota bacterium
GGCTCGAAAGGGAACATTCCAGAAGAGCCGATCAAGCTATTTGCAGCCATATCATCTGTTGCAGCAACATCACCGCCGGAATGTGCCGGCGATAGGGTCGTGTGTTGATTGCCGGCAGCATAAGCCAAGCCCGAAAAAACCTCCGGCGAATTCATGGCCTGCCGCCACTGGCGCTGCAATGTTTTTAAATCCGCCAAACGCTGCCGTGCCTGGGCCGCAGCCAGCAATTCCCGGGCGGTGGGAGCGGCGCCATTACTTGATGTGCGGATAGTTGTCGCTGGCCGTGCAGACGGTTGTTTACTGCGACCGACGGGATGGTTATCGCTTTGGGGCCACGTGTACGTTGGCGGTAATGTGCTCAGCAACGGATTGTCACTGGCCGTCTCGGCGGCCGGCACAGGGGAAGCATCACTATTCTGTACCGGCTGTGTTCTTGGCACTGATGGCGAGCCGCCGAGGCCGATGACCAGCGCCATGCCGACGGCACCGGCGGCGCCCAGCAATAGCAGACCGACCGCCTTGGGCTTGAGTCGTGTGACCGCCGGCCGCGACGGATGCAGTTGCAGTGTCGCGTGCGTTTCGGGTTTATTGCTTTCCTCGGTGGCGGCTTGGCCGCCATGGCTCATTGCGGCAGCGGCTGACGCGACCATGGCCGGCTCTGAAGTTTGGCCATCCATCGGCGGTTGGCTATCCGCTGTGTCCGAATTGGATAAAGCCGGTGAAGTTAGGGCAACGTCCGAGTCCTCCTGGCCGCACTCGGACTTTGGCAATACCGCACCGTTTGCCAGTTTCGGCAGTTGATCCATGGGTTTGTGCTGGTCGTTCATGATTCTGATCTCCATGTAAATTCCTGGTGGCTACGGCATGCGCCGAGAGCAAACCGATACCGTTCTACTATCTATTTGGGCTTGGCGCGCTGGATACGCACGATGGTCTGGGGATTCTGGCCTAAGCGCAGTTCCGCCTCATTAAATAGCTGGTCCACGATGTAGTAATCGCCCCGGATGCGGTAATTGACAATCTGGGCGCGGCCGTTCCTGCCCAGCACAAACAGCGGCGGAGCCGCGGTGACGCCCAAATCCGGTGGGAATTCAATAAAAGTTTTTTGTCCGTCATCAAAAGCCCGCAGCGGCGTCCACGGCGGGGTTTTGTCCTTCTGCTTGAGAATCAGGTAGTTAAAGTTCAACTGCGATAAATTCAAATGACGGCCGAGAACCGCATTTGCACCGGCTTCCTGCCGTTGCAGCTTGTTCTCAATGATCGTCAGACTCCCGAACGGGTAGTGCCATGCGATCATGGTCTGGTAGACGCCGACGGATACAGAGCGTAAATCAATCTGATAAATGCGACGATCGGTCGTGATGACCATGTTGGTGGATAAATCCGGCAGGCGCGGCTTGACCAGAATCAGGCTCTGACGATCAGTGCCGGAACCCGCCTGGACGGATTGTACAATCCAGCGGGTGGTGTCGCCCGCGGCACAGCTTTCAAGTTGTTCTCCCGGTTGTAGCGCGATCGTCGTGACAAAGCCGGGACTGGTCACGGCGGTATAGACCACGCCGGGGGCGTAATCGTAATACTCCACGGCATCTATAAAGCCCTTCGGCGTTGGTTGGCGTGTCGCCTTTGCGACAGCCTTGGCAATCGTATCAAGTACGTTGTCACTCTTTGGCTGATGGCGAGCATCATCGACAGGCAAGGGTCGCAATTGAGGTTCAAACACCGGAACTTTGACCCGCACTACTCTGGGTGGAGTCGGATTGGGCTGCAAATGGGCCGGGACCAGGCGTGTATCGGGCCCGACCACGATGTCGGGCTTTTCGCTGGCGCAGCCGCCGGCGGTTAGGCAGGCCAGCGCGACCAGAACGGTCGCGGCATGGCGGTGTTTACCAATCCGCTGCCATCCAGGTGTGGTGTTGTTGTGACGCATGATAAATTCCTTTCAAAAAATGTTCGGTTATGTGTTTGGTTTGATTTACTGTGTTGATTCCGACCTGACGGTCTGAACCGTTCCATCAAAATCCTGGCTCCAGGTAAAGTTGGTGATGTAAACACCCAGCGGATTGTTGAATACTTGCCGCGGCGTCGCCGGTGGAATCAGCTTGATGTCAAACAGGCCCGTGTAACGCACAGAGCGTACCATTGCGCCATGGCTGAAGGTGTCTTCGATCCAGCGGACCTGGTAGGTGGTCTGGCTTCTTTGCAGGATGCTCACCAGATGCACCGTCCGCGCGATCGGTGTGCCGGTGGAATCAACGCCGCTTTGATGGGCGGCATACTGGTTCATGGCGCGGATCGCATCGCCGGCCAGGAAGTGATAGGCCGTGAGCCACTGATTCCGCAATACGACAGGATCCAACGGATGGGAGCGAACCAGGTTGACCACCTGGCCGACGAAATACCCGATCTGGGCGGCGTCGGGATGATAGATGCCGTTGGCCAGTTCAATACGCCCAGGCATGCCGACGTTGTTAACCGGCACCACATACGCCGCCACTTGGCGGGTCAGGCTCAGGTAGACCACAGCGCTGGTGGAAATCACCGCCAATAGTAGCGCCCCCAAGGCCGCCATGCGCCAATGTGCGGCCTGCTGGCGAGCCGTGCCGATGCGCTGATCCCATGCCCTGGCCGCCTGCAGATAGGGTGTCTGGTACGGGGTCGTGTTGTTGTGGCCGTAACTGGTGGTGCGTAATGAAAAGCCCATGATTGATTTCTCCAAAAAGTGTCAATCGTTCTTGTTTGGTTGCTTATTCCTCGGAAAGATTCCCGCGGCCGGCGCTCAAGCCTCCACCACCGCCGCCTGATCCAGCAATCTTCTGAACACCGCGACTGACGTGCTGACTGCCCGCTTGCAGATGACTGGTTTGCGATGATGCCGCCTTGGGCGGCGGGCCGGAGGGCGCAGTGCCACCAGCGGCAGGCCCAGAGTTTGGCGTTTGGGAATGCAGCTTTGAGGCCGCGCGAACGGAAGCGAGCGATGCGCCCACAACACTTCCGGCAACAAATGTGCCGGCGCCATAAGCGGTCTGGCCGGTTCCGTAGGCCAGCAACCCCGCGCCACCGGCGGCACCCAGCATTGCACCCGCACCCAGGCTCGGCCCGCCGGAGACCAGATCGCCAGCCAGACGTGTGGCCGCAATCGCCAGCACCATCAACACAATGGCGCCCAGCGCAATGTCCAAGGCCGAACGGATCGTGACGCCGTTGGGATTCAGTTGCAGGTGGCCGAAGGTCAGATCGCCGATCCCGGCAACCAGTGTGAGCACCATGAGCCTCACACCTGATGCGACCACCCAGCCCAATGGCCGTTCGGCGATAAAGGCGGTCTTCGACAGTACCCCGCAGGGAATGAGAATAAATGCGGCCAGCGAGCCGAGCTTGAATGATAAAATTGTTACCACCGCCTGAATGGCCACGATGAAGAACGCGGCCAGGATGGCCAGTACCGCCAGGGTTAATAGCGCAATCTGCGGAAAATTCTTGAAAAAGCCGATCGGGCCGCACAAATTCCCTATCTCTGTCATGATGGGCGAGCTTGCGGTAAAGCCGCGGTAGGCGATGTTGCCGGGATTTAAGAGGTACACCTGGGGAAAACCCACCCCGCCGGCCTCAAAGCCCAGGTACATAAAGGACTGGGCGATGGTATCGGTCAGAGATTGCCAGTTCTGCACCAGCCAGGCGAAAAAGCCGATGTAAATGATTTTTCTGGCCAGCTTGGCCATGACCTGGTCGTCCGAGAGCGCCCAGAGCGCCGCCGAGAGCACGATATTCAGAATAATCAGCACGTTGAGCAGCCAGACCACGTGGCCCTTGATCAGGCCAAAGGCCGTGTTGATGGTTTGCAGGTACTGGTTCAGGATCAGGTTGATGGTGTTCATAACGGTCTCACATCTTGTTGTTGGCTTTGGGTCAATCGCGCAATCCAGACAAAGGATCC
>JAJYZF010000189.1 GCA_021800165.1 Planctomycetota bacterium
CGCGACTGGCGAGTTTGTACGGCTTCATGATGGGCAGGACCTGCTCCACCCCCGCGATGGAAAGCAGATGCTCTTTATCAATCTTGGCCTCTTCCCCCACCACACCGATCACCGTCCGAAATTGTCCCTTGGAAAGGTGCGCCTGAAGCCCGATCGCTTCGATCTGTGCAACGATGTCTTTAACCAAAGCTTCTCCGGCATCCGGCTTGAGAATAACAATCATTCCAATCAACCTCTTATCGCGCGCCAGGGCAAAAACACCATCGCCCCGCGCTTTGAGCCCAGGGTACCCACCCCGATCAACAAACTCGACCGGACGCGAACCGGGTTCCTCGGCATCCCCGTACCATACAACCCGGGATGGCATGGCTTCGGCAGGCCACAGGATCGCAGCCTTCTACCGACCCTGCATTATCCCGAAAATGGGCGATTTTTCCACCAGCGCAGGGCCGCGGGCGGCTTCGCCGGCGGACCGTGCCTCACACCAAGCCGCAAAGAGCGCCAAGACGGTACGATAAAGCGCACGGATTTGTGCAAACACCTCCGCGTACCTCCGTTTCCTCTGCGGTAGAAAAAAGTCATTAACCGCGGGGGAAAAACCGGTTTAACCGCAGAGGTCGCAGGGGAACGCTGAGGATATGAATCAACCATATCTCACACCAAGCCGCGAGGAACGCTAAGGCGGTGCGATAAAACGCACGGATTTACTGCAGAAACCTTCGCGCCTTTCAAACTTAGCGTGAGAAAAAACAGCTTACATCATGCCGCACGCATGAGACCCGATCGCACACCAAGCCGCGAAGTTCGAAAGCCGAGTTGACCCGATGGCCATAGCCGCCGTGCGTCAGGGCCGCGGGCTTGGCGGCGCTGCGGCCTCGTCATACGACAGGTGATCGAGATCCAATCGCTTAAGATGCCGGAGGTGGGAAAGGGTGATTTCTCCTTCCGACCTTACATCCGCCTCCCCCATGCTGATTCCGGGGCACCCGCCAAATAACTTCGTCAGTTTACCCAGCAATTCATTCGCAGTGCCGCGTTTCTCCGTATCATTAAAATCGTCTTCTCTCATCGCCAGCACAAGATCAACCTCGTACTCCTCCCCCTCCGGAAGTTCTTCGGAAGTCGATAGAAGCAGATAGGCCGCCGCGATATCCGTGCCGCCGGACCCGAAAAGCTTATGAATATCTTTACCGCAGGTTTTCAGGCGATTATTAAACGTATCCGGGAACGCTGAACGCACATAGCGGCGGGCCACCCAATTCGCCAGGCCATCGGCTTCCGCCTTGGACAGGCCTAGTTCCGTCAAGGGTATCATCTTGGCGAGCGATGCCCTGGGAATTCGCTCCATCGCCGCGACGCGAAATTCAAATGCCGACGCTTCCCTCTTCATGTGCAGACGACGTGGATTTTTTCCATGCAAAAAATTGCCGTCGGCAGAGGCAATCGGCCACATTGCGATAAATTCAACCGATGGCTCATTGTCGAGGTCGTGGTGGACAATATCACAGTCGTGCGAAATCAGTATCCAACCGCGGGGGCTGCCGCCCGGCCCGGTGCCGAATGTTGTCGGGATGCCCTTCACGTCGGGCAACGTGCTTACCGCTGATCCCTGCCGCCAACCCTTCCGTCGTATCTCCTCGACAACGACCGCGTGGTGTTCACCCTCCGCCATGTCGTCAGCTCTCGTCCATCGATCGGCGCGTCAGCAGGTCAAACTCAGGCGAATCCGGCCGGTCGCCGGGCAGTCGGTAGCCGCGATCGCGGGCGTTTTCCAGCCAACTCGGCTTATTTGCGGCGGCGGCGGCAGCAAGCCTGTTCTCGATCTGTTGCATGTCGATAACTTCCGCGGACAACAGTTCATAAATACTCTGACCATCGACTCCCGGCGCCGTAAGCTGTTTTTCCGGCAGCGAAAATGGCGTGCAGGATCTCCAGAATTCAGCCAGCGCGTGCAACTGCTTGAGCCGTTCCCAGCCGCGTTCCTGCGGTCGCTGCTCGCCGTGCAGCCAGGCATAGATGGTGGGACGGGTGACGCCAGCAAGTTTTGCCAACTGGGAAATCTGCAGTGGAAAAGCCGTGCGTACAGCAACCAGCATCTCGGCTGCGGCAGAGGGCTCATCATTCGCGGACACCGGGGTGGTCTCCGATATGTCCGGGGTCCATTCTGCCTCGCCGTCTGCGTACACGGTGACGGCGCCGCTCCCGAACATCAAACTTATCGGCGAAATGCCCCCCTGGCCGGCCGGCAACCGGTCAATCCCAAACTGGCGGGCGGCTTCCCGCGGCAAGTTGATGGTGGTCATGGCTTTTTCTCCTTCTGCGGTTCCTCGCGGCCCCATGCGGCTCTCGCTTCGTCCGTGCTTACGGCACGGAACGCAAGCTTGGTGTGGTGGCGCAGGTCCCGGAATTTTGCAGCGAGGGTTTCCGGTGAAAACGATAAATTTTCAATGTCGGACGCGACATGGTCAAAATCAAGCACGCGGGGATTGCGGGCGGTGTGAACCCAATCGGGAAACTTCAGAGGAAAAGGCATCGGAGGAACAGGCGTCAGATCGGGCGGTATCACCTGATTCCCTGCTCCAATCACCTGCACCGAACGAACCGTCAGCACACCGTGCGGTGTCCGGGCCTGCACCACAAAACTCGTCGCAGTCTCTTTGATTTCCGGGTCGATGGAACCGGCTGGAAGGCCGCGGAACCCTGGAGCCAGCAGGCCCTCGGTCTTCAGGTCATCAATTTCAGCAAGCAGATCGACGTAGCGGAGCCCGAGCTGCCGCGCGGAGGCTATCCGTACGTGTCCCTCGATTGGCCGGACTATTTGGCTCAGGCGCGTGAGAAAATCCTCGAAGGTTGAGTAGTCCGTCGTCATCAGGGTGGCAGAATCATGGCTCAGCACGACTTGGCTGCGTTTATCGGCACAACCAAACTCCCACCAGTTTACACGTTCGCTTCTACCCTCGCCGACAATGATATTGATCGCCTGGCCGGGGCGATAATCGGGGAAGCCGCCAAGGCGCAGGCTCTCCTGAATGTCCGGAACATATTTTTCCATCTTAAGGACGGACGGGAATTTTGTCTGCGCCAAGACGAGGATGAGCGGCGCGCGGGGAAGCTTTTTTGATGCAGCCATCTCGGCCATTGAAGCCCATCCTCCATTTATCGGGCCGACCAAACGACGATCGGACAGCCCACCAACCTATGCTATCATAGTGCCTTAGCGCAAATCTTTACAAATAATTTTACATCATGATCCTTCAAAGTTATCGTAAACACGAATCATACCCCGCGTGTTAGACGCACGAGTTCAGCGGCCAGCGACAGGGGCCTCACGTGAAGCTGCGGCTCCGGGTCCGCCCATCTGCGGGGGATTTGTGGTGGAAACTTTTGGCCCTGATTGCTCAATAATGCTGTTTTTACCCCTGAAGTGCGAAACTTTGGCCCAGTTGTAGCCGTGGCATGACACTACAGCCTAAAGCTGTGGCGGGCGGCGTATGGCCAGAGCCGGAAAAACCGGGGCTGGCGTCCCATGGGCAAACCGCCCGGCGGTGAGGAAACATGCCGCAAGCGTCATATCCGACGCTTGGGCCCGCAAATTTGAGGTGACAACATGATTTTACCATCCAATCCGCGTGGTATCGCCAAGCGGCCGGAAATCCGCGACGGCGCACTCCCTTTGCCGCACGATGAGGCCGGCGAGCGACATGTGATCGCCTCAATCCTGATTGACCCGGAATGTTTCAGCGATGTGGTTGAGATTCTGCCCACGCCCGGCGCGTTTTTCGGGCTCCTCCCCCAGGCGGTCTACGGCGCGATGCTGGCGCTTCAGAGTGCTGGCGACCCGATCGATATCTACACGGTCACGGCCCGGCTCCGCGAGAGCGGATATCCCCGCCTCGATGACGCCCATGCCTACCTT
>JAJYZF010000016.1 GCA_021800165.1 Planctomycetota bacterium
GCACCAACGCCGGATGCGGCTTGGTTCCAGTGTATACCCACGCCCCATTGGGATATTGAGTGTTGACCCAATGAGACCGGGCCAAGCGCCAATACCATGCGGGAATTTCCAGCCCGGCATGGGCGCAGGCCCACATACCCAGCACACCATATTGGGTGTTGGAGTTGTCCCAATTCCCCGGCATATACGCAGGGCGGGCGGGCCATGGCGGTGGCATGGTGTAATGATAAGCACCGTCGGAATGGATGGTCTTGAGCAGGTACCAGGCGTCTTCATCCAGTACCCGACGATAACGCGACTTAGGAGGCAACAGAGCCATGGCATTGGCCTGAAAGGATGCCATATACGTCCCGCGAGGCTTCACTTTGACGAGAAAGTTGATGGCCGCACGCATTTTGGGTGAATAAATGTTAAGCTCCGGCAGGTGCAGGCTCTGACCCACATCCAGCAACGCTTCCACGACTAGCGAGGTTTGACCACCGTAGTCATTGAAGGGCTTCAAGGCGAAGACCGGCGTTTCCCAAAAGGTGGTCCGACTTTCACTGGCCAAAAGAGCATCCGCCCCGCGCTTGATCGCGGCAATAACCGCCTTGCTGCCGACAGTGACATGCCCCCAAGCACCGGATGTTGGCCACAGCCAAGCCATCGACGAAACCAATGCCGCAAGTACCCAGACGCCCCACCGTATTGCAAAACCTCTCTTAAGGGAGCAGAAAAATGTCATGCAAGGATCCTCCGAGGCCCTCTTATCACTCCCACCTGAACGGCCGGTGAGATGATAGGGGCGTAGATTACATTTATCAAGGACACATGTGCTGAACCGTATCGTTAAAACGCACCTGCCATTATATCCGGCGTTGCATGGTATTAAAATTCACGACGACGGCGGGCTGGAGGAATTTTCTCAGTTTTGCGGTACTTGGCCACGGTGCGCCTGGCCAACGTAATGCCGCGTCTTTTTAGTTCTTCGACGATGGCATCGTCGCTGAGCGGATTTTTTTTATCTTCCGCCGCTATGATTTCCGTTAACACCGCCTTCATGGCTCCCCAACTCATGGCTTCGCCGGAGTCATTATCCATCCCGCCGGTAAAAAATTGCCGGAGTGGAAAAATACCCCGCGGGGTTTGAATATATTTTTCCGACACTGCTCTGCTTACTGTGCCCACGTGCACTCCGAGTTGATCAGCCACCTGGGTCATGGGCAGCGGTTTAAGAAATTCCGGACCCATTTCGATGAAATCCTTTTGGGCTTCCACCACCACACGCAACAGCCGCAGCAATGTCGACCGCCGCTGTTCGATGGCTTCAATAATCCAGCGGGCATTGCGGATGTTATTGGCCAGGAACTGCCGTGTGGCTTCATCCACCTCACGATTAGCGGCCATTTTGTGGTAGAGGTCATTGACATAAAGCCGCGGCATACGTTCGTCGGTCAGACGTATGCGATAGGCTCCGGTGGTTTCGTCGCGTTCGATAATGGCGTCGGGAGTAACCGCCGGTACCGTTTCATTGACCAGGCTGCGCCCCGGCCGCGGATTCAATTGTTTGGCCATGAACTGACGGGCCGCATTAATCTGGTCCAGGGTCAGGCCGGTTTTGCGGGCAATTTGCGGCAGCCGATTCATTTCCAAATCATGGAGATGATGCTGAATCAGCAGACGCGGAATTGTTACATCTAAGCCCAGGTCTCGCTGACGGGCATCTAGCTGTAAGAGCAAACATTCCTGCAGGTTCCGGGCGCAAATTCCCGCCGGCTCCAGGCGCTGTTGGAGAACTGGAAAGGCCGCTTCGATATCGGGTCGGCGGATCCCCGGAGGTAGATCGTGACAGATCGAGTCAACACTCTGGCGGATATAACCGTCGTCATCCAAGTAATCGATCAGCACATCGCCAGCCAAGCGAATGGATTCGCTGATGCCATCCACCAATCCCCATTGTTGATGTAGTTGCTCCTGCAGGGAATCGCTACGAGCTTCGGCATTGGCCATGGCTTCCATTTTTGGATCACGGTCTCCCGAACCGGAACTGCGCGGCCGAGGACCAACGGAATAGGTTTGTTCCTCCAGAAAGCGGGACAAGCCATCCGAATCTGCCTCTGCGGTGGTGGTGGAGGCCGCATTTGCCGGCAAGGTTTCGGTGGAGTGATCAGGGGTGGGTGACGTGGCGGAATCCTGTCGTTCCAGTACGGGATTGGAGGCCAACTCCTGATCTATACGCTCCTCCAAAGCCAAGGCGGGCAGTTGGAGAATTTCCATGGATTGTATCATCCGCGGAGCCAGCTTCATCCGCTGGTCGAGTCGCATGTGTTGATTTGTGTCCAGCCGCATCAATAATTCTCTCTAGCGGCACTGGTAAAGTGCCTGCAGCAAATTCCATACCAATCGACGATTATAGACGAAAGTTTGGACGGTGGCATACTTCCACTGTCCCGCTATTGTTGAACCGCTTGGAGAGCACTGGAACTGGTGATTCCGTATTGGGGATAGCCGGCAGGCCAAATATTGACGAAAACGGATTCGCTGGCATTGTCGGCATTGTAGCTCAATGACAGTGCCGCGTAGAAATGAGGCAATTTACGCACAATTGTCACGGCGGAAAGGATATTATGTGAAAGTGAAAAGTCATAGCTTTCGGTGGCGGAAAGAGCATATTTTCGCGTCAGTTTGTAATTAATGGAAAATGTCCATTGATCAGAATCGACCGCCCGAATGTACCGATTACCCAAGAAGTAGCTGATCGAAGGCGATTGATCGACCATCACACCCGCGTCGGCGGTTTCAAGCTGCTGCAAATCCACATTGTAACTTTCATCTCCAAGCAGCCGCACGTTGGCCCCGGCGCGCCACGTGGCGTTGGCGTTGATGCTGTCGGCGACCTGGCTAAGCTCCGGCTGGCTAAAATCGTAATAGCCCACCAACGGCTGGCCATAATCGCTGGTGGAAAACGGCCCTCCCGCATAAATCGGATTGTTGGAACTAAAGGGACCGATCGCCGACTTGTTCCAAAACATATCCGCGGCAATATTGAAAGTCATCCAATCCACAATTTGCTCATGACCGGGCGAACCACGTTTGGTTTGCAACGTCTGCCGCAGCGCAAATTCCGCACCGCTGGCATCGGTGATGCCTTCGACATTACGGTCGAACGGCTGCAAATATCCCTGCTGTACGTTGGATCCGGAAACAAAAACATCGACCTCGGGCTGAATAATGTGCCGGAGTTGATGCACATCCAGAAAATTGGAATTAAATCCTTTGTAAACTTTCCAAAATGTGGTGGTGGCCCGCAGACCTACCGCGCCCCACGCCCGAGTGGTGCTGCCGTTGACTTGATCGCTGGAAAAACTGGAATCCCAATAGGTGAGGCGTCCTGTTACGTAGGGCACCACATGCAACGCCCCAAAGGACAGCGGCAGGTCAATTTCCTGTCGACTGTCCAATCGGGCCACATTTTGATCGGTCCAGCCGTTATTGAGATAATACTGCTGGAAAGTTTCGTTCTGATTCATGCTTGGAAAATCGGTTTGCAATCCACGCTGCGCCGGTGTGGACTGACTGAACTGGTCGTTCACCAGCCCGCCACTGCTCTGGCTGTAATAGGTGAAAATACCCAACAGCGGATCACCCTCGCGCCAATACTGCACTTCGGGTGTCTTTTGCACGGTAAATTCGTCGTCTTCAAGATCGGCATTGGTCACAAAGTGGTTTAAATTCCATTTGCCCAAAATGGTCAGACCTTCGGTATCGTGCTGCTGTTTCAGGTAAACCGATGTTTGGTGCTCTGAATCCGCTTCATACCGACTGTCAAAATACTGTTCCAGAAAATTCGGGTCCGAAAAATATGCCCCTTCCAGTGAAACGGTCCACTGTTCGGACAGCCGCTGCATGTACTTAGCAAAAATATAGCCGCGTGTGTGCCTCAGCAGTGGCAGCGACGTACGGTTGTTACCCAAATCGTCGGTACCGTGGTCGTCAATGAGAAAACTCTGAACGCTGCCGTGCCCCCCAAACGCCTGATCATACGCATTAATCCCGCCGCCGAAACCGCGGTTGGAATAGTACAAAGCCTGGCCATCGGCATGAAAATTAAAAGGCGGATGATAACCCAGCAGATCAAGCAAATCCCAGTTGGTCCGCACCGACGTGCCATAAATACTGGAAAAGCCGACCGTTGCACTGCGCAAAGCCATGGAATGTTGCTTCGTGTCGCCGGCCAAATAGGGCCAGTAAAAGAGTGGCACGTCATGGACGGCAAAGATAACACTCTTAGCGGTATAGGCATAAACGGGCTTGGGATGTGGACTGGGTGTAACGCTCGCTGGAGTAATATTTCGCAGGGTCATGGAACTGGCACCGATGTAATAATGCGGATTGTAAAATTCATCGGTGGAGAGCTTGGCGGACTTCGCCTCCAGCCGGCCTTGCGCGAGTTGGAGAATCTCTTTGGCCCGTATGTACAGCGGCGATTTGGTTTGTACATCCACATCGCTGAGCACCGCATTTAGCAAAATGGCACGGTTGGTGGTGAGATCATAATACACCCGGCTGGCGTGCATGGTTTCGTAGCCATCGGTAACACTGACATCTCCCTGGAGATACACGCCCTCCACAGACCTGGCAATCCGCGACACCTTGCCGCTGGCAGGGCCAGGTTCTTTCTGGCCCAGTGGGCTAAAGAGCACGGCATTGTCCGCCCGCAATTCCAGCGGCGGCTGGCCCGGTACCGTTTCCCGAACCAGATAAAAATTGCCTCGGGCCACGGTGATGCGCTGGTTGCCGATGGTGCGCACTTCAATATGGTTACCGGTGGCAAAAATTCTTGGCGGCGTCGTGGGAGCCTTGGGTCGATGCTTATGAACCAACTGGCGAGGAGTGGGCACGGAATGTACCACCGGCGAGGGAATGCCCTGGATCACACCGCTGGCACTGCGGGTGATCCAGCCTTCGCGCAGCGCCAATTCGGTTTTCTGAATTTCAATGGTCGGAACGAATGGCACGGGCCGTGGCCGCGAGGCCAGTTGCAGCCGCAATTTCTTGCCACGCATCACCACGGGATTTTTGGATTGATTTTTTGGCACCGGAGCCGAACCGGCCAGTTCTATTTTGGAAAGCACCCGCGTAGTAACCAGTAGTTCCCGGGCCTTGCTGACCGCTTGGCCTCTGACACCTTCACTAATGCGCACCTGCCCCTGCAAATAAATAGTAGTCGCAAAAACCCCCGTACCGCCACCGCGGATAGGACGCAGGCGAACCGACGCCGCATTGGCCGACAACAGGCGATATCCCACTTCAATACGCACGTGCCCTTGCAGGTAAATATGCTGGATGTCGGTACCGCTGATCCAGACATCACTATGGTCCGCAGCGACTTGCAGCGGCAAGTCAATGGGCGTGGTTGGGGTGAGTACTGGAAAAACTGTGGGTGTGATCAAGGTACTGGTGGGCACGGCATGAACCGGTGGGCCACAAAGCAGGCTGCCGGATACAGCAGCGGCAATCATCGCCCGCACGGCCAACGCGGCCCTGCCCCAGCGGCGCACCACTCCCGGTGGTGCCCCGGACGGATGGAGATTTTTCTGATACACGGACACGCTCACGCGGAAACTTCTCCGAAAACAAGCCGGATGATAGCCGCTGCGGACCCGGATGCAAAGTGACCGGCCAACGTCGATTGGGCTGGAGCCTGAAAAAAAAAGCCGCGGCGTATGCCGCGGCTCGCAAGACTCTGCCATCCGCAGGCGACTTTTACATCGTGCGGAATTTGTGAATGGTTCTTTGATAGTAGTAAGCCGGCATCGGATTCAACACTGTGGATGGAAAATTGGGCTGGTTGGGGGAGTTCGGATAGTGCTGCGTTTCGAAGGTGACAGCCCCGTGCTTGGGGTATTTTCCACCGATACCGTCGAGCGTTCCATCCAGAAAGTTGGCGGTGTAAATCTGAATGCCGGGCTGGGTGGTGTAAACCTCCATAACGCGGCCAGTGGTCGGCTCGCTGACGCGGGCGGCAAACGCCATCTTGCCGGATTGCCCGTTCAGACAGAAGTTGGTGTCGTAACCGTAAGGATATTGGTCAAAGTTAGCTTTGGATTTAGCCGGAAATGGCTTGATGCGACTGCCCAGGCGCACCGGCTTGCGGAAATCGTAGGGAGTTCCGGCCACCGGGGCGATTTGGCCGGTGGGAATAAGCATGGTATTCACCGGGGTATAATGATCGGCGTTCAGTTCCAGAACATGATCCAGAATCTTTTTGCCCGGACCGGCCAGATTCCAATAGCCATGATTACAGATATTCACAACGGTGGCTTGATCAGTGTTGCAACGAAAACGAATGTGCAATTCGTTATTTTCCGTCAGTACGTAGGTAGCCGTGGTGAGCAGATTGCCGGGGAAGCCATTTTGCATGTTGGGACTGAAATACTGGAAACGCACACCGAAGCCGCCGGGTTCCTGGTATTCCGTAGCGGTCCAGACTTGTTCGTCAAAAGCGTGCGGCCCACCGTGCAGTGTGCTGGTCCCATCGTTAAGCGGAATATGGTACGTTTTGCCGTTGAGGGTGAAGGTGCCTCTGGCGATGCGATTGGCGTAGCGACCAATGGTGGCTCCAAAGTAGGGATCGGTGTTGTGGTGAATATAGGGAGCCAACGTGGAATAACCCAGCAGCACATCGCCGATCTGGCCTTTTTTATCTGGCGCACCCAGCCGTACCAGCCGGGCTCCGTAGGTGATAAATTGTGCCACCAACCCATTGCCATTGGTGATGGAGTACATTTCCACGGCCTTGCCGCCGGGTGTGGTGCCGAACGGACACTTGTAAACCCCGGCCTTTTTGGATTTGAGCATGGCCAGTTTGCTGGAACTGCATCCAGTAATGGTCCATGCGGCGGCCGCGGTGGCAGCGGTGACAAAAGTACGCCGGGTCCACTGGCGGCCCTTGGAAGTGGTTGAAGGATTTGCGGTTTGAACAGCCATAAAATAACCTCCAAAAAAAGGACAACGGTCGATACAACCGTCAACGACCCAAAATATATGCCCAGTAGCGGATTTGGGCAAGCGTGCAACCGGTGCATGTTGCCAGCCCATTCGCCTGGGCAACATGGCAGGCCAAACGGTTTCGGTTACAATTTTCAGTGTCCGCACCCTTTGGAGATGCATGGCGTTTATGATCGGGTGGTGGTTGGAGGTCGATGAAGGCGTAATCTACCATTTAGATTGGGGCCGCAAACGGTAAGCTGGGGAGAGGTGGTTAAGATGAGGCTGGCTATGTCGCAGCAAGTTGGCTTTGGGGATTTATCCGGTCCCGTGGAGGTCGCAGTAGGCTTCCCTGCAGGCCGATCGCCCCCCCACTGCGGGAACGTTCACCGGGCTGTTGGGATACCGGACGGCGGAGACTGTTAAGGAGATTCCCAGCGAAGCGGTACCGTCAGAAGTGGCACAATCCAGGTGAGTTAGGCCCGACAGTAGCCCCCGACGAGAGCTTGATCCCGGGCGAACTTGATTGCGGGACTTTTAATTAGGATTTTTTGATGCGTGTAGTAAATCGGGCGGCATTGTATGCGCCATGGGCTGGCTTATGGAAGCATCGCGGCTTGGTTTGGCAGATGACCAAGCGCGATGTACTGGGGCGGTATCGCGGGTCTTTTATTGGTTTGGCCTGGTCTTTTTTTAACCCTCTGTTTTTACTGGCGATATATACCTTTGTTTTCTCAGTGATCTTCAAGGTGCAGTGGCGACCAACCGGTTCCAAAAGCACGGGCGCTTTCGCCTTGGCGCTGTTTAGTGGTTTAATCGTTTTTATGCTTTTTTCAGAATGTTTAAACAAAGCCCCAGGCATCATCTTGGCCAACCCCAATTTAGTCAAAAAAGTGGTCTTCCCTTTGGAGATACTTCCATGGGTAACTCTTGGGTCGGCATTTTTTCACTTCCTGGTAAGCTTTGGCGTGCTCTTGGTGGCGTGCCTTTTAATCACCCATACGCTGCAATGGACGGTGATATTTGTGCCGCTCGTACTGTTGCCGCTGCTGCTTATTTGTGCAGGTCTGATGTGGTTTCTTTCTTCGCTCGGGGTGTATCTGCGCGATGTGGGCCAGGCCATGGTAATGATTACCATGGCGCTGAATTTCTTGTGTCCTATCTTTTATCCCGTGACGGCGGTGCCGGCCCGCTACCGGATACTTCTATATTTCAATCCGATTACACCGCTGGTGGTGCAGATGCGCCATGTCGTTATCTGGGGCCAATTGCCGGACTGGACAGAGTTGGCTGCGACTGCGCTGGTCGGGTTGATTTTCAGTTTCCTGGGCTTTATGTGGTTCCAAAGAACCAAGAAGGGATTCGCGGATGTCGTCTGAACCGGCCATCGCAATTCGTGGCGTGGGCAAGCACTATGAGATTTATGACAAGCCGCAGCACCGGCTTTGGCAGAGCGTTTTTCGCGGAAAACGGCAATTCTACCGCGAATTCTGGGCACTAAGGGGTGTCAATTTTGACATCCAACGCGGTGAGACCTTCGGGATTGTGGGGCGGAACGGCTCCGGCAAATCAACCCTGTTGCAGATTGTCGCCGGCACCCTTCAGCCCACTACCGGCGAGGTGCGCGTCCACGGCCGCGTAGCCGCTCTCTTGGAACTTGGCAGTGGCTTTAATCCGGAATTCACCGGGCGTGAAAACGTATTCTTGAACGCTGCCATGCTGGGGCTCTCCCGTGGCGAAATCGAAGCACGCTATGACGATATCGTGGCGTTTTCCGAGATTGGCGATTTCATGGACCAGCCGGTAAAGACGTATTCCAGTGGTATGTACGTGCGACTGGCATTTTCAGTATCGATTAATGTAGATCCTGATA
Organism: Planctomycetota bacterium; assembly: GCA_021800165.1. Classification (GTDB taxonomy): domain Bacteria; phylum Planctomycetota; class Phycisphaerae; order WQYP01; family WQYP01; genus JABEVA01. The sequence continues at coordinate 8,843 of JAJYZF010000016.1, forward strand.
TATTAATTGTTGATGAAGCCCTCTCCGTGGGCGATGAAGCCTTTCAACGCAAGTGCTATGCTCGGATTCGGACGATTCGTGATAGCGGCGCCACCATTCTTTTTGTGTCCCACGCCTGCGCTATTGTGCTGGAGTTGTGCGACCGTGCGGTGCTGCTTGATCACGGCGAACAGTTACTTCTAGGGGCACCGAAACCGGTCATATCTTATTACCAGAAACTCATGTTCGCCCCGCCGGAGGTGGCGGCCCGATTGCGAGAAGATTTCAGGGCAATGGATACCCAGACGCTCGCCTCCCAAACCGCTGTGGATGCATCAGGCTCCAACAGCACACCCGAGTTCCAAGCCGGTGTAGCCGCCACCGCCTCGTCTTTAGTACCCGTCACCCCGGCCGATCCAACACCTTCACCGTCTGAACGCTTCGATCCAAACCTGGTCCCGAAAAGCACGATCGTGTATCCCTCCCGCGGCAGCCGGATTGAGAACCCGCGCATTACACGCCTGGACGGATCACCGGTGAACATTTTGCGCCGACGGCGGGAATATGAGTACCGATACGACGTGCACTTCGACCAGACAGCGCAGAGAGTCCGCTTCTGCATGCTCATCAAAAGTGTAACAGGATTGGAATTGGGTGGTTTCGCGACACCTCTTGGCCAAGAGGTGCCCATCATCCGGGCCGGATCCGTGCTGGAGGTGGCGATGAGATTCCGCTGCACGCTCGCACCCGGCGTGTATTTCAACAATGCCGGTATTCTTGGCGAAGATGCCACCGGTGTCGAACAATATCTGGCCCGCATGATCGACGCCGTGATGTTCCGAGTTGAACCGGAAGCCAGATCCTCCCTCACAGCCACCATGGATTTTCTCATTGAAGCCCGTTACACTGCTGTTCAAGAGGCATTATAGTTGCGGAGCCTTTACCCGCGACCTTCCAACTCGGCTTCAATTCGGCCCGTATCACCGTTAGAGTTAGCATACATGAACAATGATATCAATCAACACCCAAAAAACGCGACCTCGCCTCTTACCTCCGCCACCAAGACTGCCATCTTTGTCGTTGGCTTCCATCGCAGCGGCACCTCCGCTTTCGCTCGCTTCTGCAACTTGCTGGGAGCCCAGATGCCCACAGGCGCTGGATTGATCGCTCCGGATAACCCGACGGGATTCTGGGAGCCAGAATCCATTGTTGCCATACATGATCAGTTTCTGGCGTCCAGTGGGTTGTCGTGGGATACGGTCGACGAGATGCCACAATCTGCATTTGACGGCCCAAATGGTACCGCAGCACGCGGGAAGTTGCGGTACTGGCTCGCCCGCGAACTCGCCGGCACGGATTTACTGGTGCTTAAGGATCCACGGCTGTGCATGTTGTTGCCGTTGTGGGTACCGGTGGTTAAAGACCTGAACATTCGTCCCGTTTATTTGATCCCCTTCCGGAATCCGCTTGAGACCGCACAATCTCTTAAGCAGCGCAACAGCCTGCCAATTTCGCTGGGATTGGCGCTTTGGTCACAATATATTGTCGCCACGGAGCGTCATACGCGCCAAGCTCCGCGGGTATTCGTGTCATACGATGCCCTGCTGCAGGATTGGTCCCGATGCGCCGCAATGATTAGTAGACGACTAGATCTGCGCTGGCCCGTCGATTTCATGGTAGCCCAACCGCGGATCGACGAATTCCTGTCGGCACGGTTGCGTCACCATGAGGCTACATGGGCCAGCCTGATGCAAATACCGGAATCCAACTTGTGGATACAAGGGTTGTACCGCACACTGAAACGGCTGGAAAATGATCCTTCGCTCGACGTCGCTGGAGAAATCGGCGAAGCTGCACAGAATCTCAAGACCTTATGGCTTGTCACGCGGCAGGCTCAGGCCTACGCCTCGGGGTTGAAGGATCAAATCCAGGCCGCAAACCTCGCGGCGGAGCAACTCCAACGCGACCATACCGCCGAATCAACAAAGCTCAAGGACCAAATCCAGGCCGCAAACCTCGCGGCGGAGCAACTCCAGCGCGACCATACCACCGAATCAGCAAAGCTCAAGGACCAAATCCAGGCCGCAAAATTGGATTTGCAGCGAACCGGGATCGAACGTGACCATCTGGCCAGCATTGAGACCCAGTTGCGGCGACAAATTTACGACTTCGAGCACTCCAGGTCGTGGCGGTATACGCGCCCTTTACGTCAGTTTCGCGGAGCCGTTCGTCTGAAGTTCTCATGGATTTTGTCTCTCTCCAGACGATCAGCATCGGTTATTCGCCATCAAGGGCTGATGGCTTTCTTCACGCGAGCCAGAGGCTATCTTCACAACCGCTGGCGGTATCAATGGAAGAGATTCCCGAGGGCCTTTTCCGATCAAAGCATGCACGTACAAAAAAAGGAATCGGATCCGGTCATCATCGCCAGCGTAATAATTCCCGTGTATGACAGAACAGATATCTTGCGTCAAGCCATTACCTCAGCGCTCAACCAGACCGTCGGAAATATCGAGGTGATCTTGGTGACGGATGGTTCACCACCTGAGACTGTGGCCGTCGTAAACGAGTTCCGCAGAGATCCTCGCGTGAGAGTGTTTAATTATCCTGAAAAGTCCGGCACCGCAGTTCGGGGCCGCAACAAGGGCATACTTGAAGCGAGAGGAAAATACATAGCCTTTCTTGACAGTGACGACATCGCCGATCCGCAGCGCCTTGAGAAAAGTCTTCCCGTGCTTGAAACGGGCGCGGCGGATGTTGTCTACGGAGCATGGAAAGCGATGCTCGATGGATCGCGAAAAATGGAGGATCTGTTACATGACCAGGTGGTTGTCAGTCCCAATTGCGATTTAAAAATGTTGCTGCAGGTGTGCGTTCCATGCCAAAGCACTGTGACGGTCCGCAAAAGCCTCTTTGATAAAGTGGGATTGCTCAAAAGGCACATGCGCTATAGGGAAGATCACGAGCTATGGGTCCGCTTGGCCCATTATGGAGCTCGCTTCCAATCAATACCCGAGGTGTTAGTCCAACTCCGGTTGCATAAAGGCAATAACGAGCTGAATTTCAAGGCTGATGATCATCAATGGGCGGAAGCCTTGCAGGCCGAATACAAATTGCCCGGCCCCAAGCCCAAGAAAATAGTCTTTATTCTGCCCGGCGTCGGTATCTCCGGAGGTGTAGCCGTGGTCTTCAAGCACGCCCTGGCGCTGATGGAAGCAGGCCATGATGTTACGATAGTCAATATTGGCGTAGAACAAAAATGTGATTGGTTCCCGGACAATTCCATTCCTATCGTCCATGGTTCGGATGAACGGGATTACCTTTTTGATAACATAGATCTACTTTTTGCGACAGGATGGTCAACCGTAGAATGGTTGGAGCGATATCGAGCAAAGCGAAAACTATACTTCGTTCAATCTGATGAACGCCGTTTCGTTGACGAATACGGCCTGAAGCAGAAAATTCATAATGAATACAAAACGCCCTGTGAATATGTCACAATAGCGCGGTGGCTCAAAGCCATGTTGAAAGACGAGTTTGGCCATGAGGCCGCCTATGTTCCCAATGGGATCGATCTTAAGGCCCTTTATCCAGGCAGTCCCTTAAGCCCAAAATGCGGCCCGCGTCTTCGTGTCCTCATCGAAGGACCTATCACGATTCCTTTTAAGGGCATGGCTGACGCACACGCGGCAATCGCCACGCTCGACTGCGACATTTGGATTGTCAGCAGTAGCGGACGACCGCCCCCTCATTGGAGATATAACCGATTCTTTGAAGCTGTTCCTTTTACCGGAATGAGGGAAATATATGCATCCTGCGATATATTTCTCAAAATGAGCCGGATTGAAGGGTTCGGATTACCGCCGCTGGAGGCAATGGCCTGCGGGTGCGCCGTAGTTATCGGACGGGTTGAGGGTTGTGATGAATATGCGAAAAATGGCTATAATGCGATCGTTGTCGATCAGGGGAACATCGAAGCGGCAAAGTGTGCGGTTCAACATCTGATAAATGACCAAGCGCTACGGCAGAAGCTTGTCACCAACGGATTTCAAACTGCGCGCCAATGGACATGGGAAAACGCAACCAAAGCGATGCTGGCGGTGGTGGTAGGACCAGACGCGGACAATGATGATTCTTCGGGCAAACGAGTGGACAAGGTAGGCTCGAAAATGTGATTTGGTGGGCTTCTGGCCGTGATTTTTCAGCCTTTCGGAGCGCGGTCATCATTTGTGGCAAACGGTGCGGTGGAGGCGGCGTCCCAGTTCTTAATATACTCGATGCGGCCATTGGTCGGCAGCCATAAACCGTTTGAACTCTTTGGAGTTGTTCGTAACAGTTTGCGACGAGCTACCCCTTGAGCCTGCATGCCAAGCGTTCCCGGAGAACTACAGCCCAGCTCCGGATGGAAGAAAATAGCTCCCCAGCACAACAGTCGCACCAGAGATCAAGGCGCAAAAACTACCTGAAATGGAGCCGCTGGCGGCGGCCCCCGATCAGGAAATGGTGCTCCTGAAAGTGGACGAAGGTACACCGCTTTGCGGGTTGATCACCGTAAACGTAACGTTGTTTCCCGAAGCGATGATCCAACCATTGGTGCCGTAGGCACCCGTTAAGCCGCTGATGACGATCTGGGTGTTCGTCCATGAGGTCACATTGGTGGTAACGCCATCACCAGTGTTGCCCCCCGCCCAAGGGCCTGCGGTATCCACCAGCTTAAGGTCGGCGCTGTCGCCATTGTATGGCGATTGCACCCCAAAGCCACTGCCATCAATTGTAATCTGCCAGTTGTTGCTGGTGCCCGCGAGAAGTTGCGACGAAACCGACGAGATCACCGGATTTGGGGTTGTGGGCATGGCATAGCTAAACGTGGTTGCGGCAATACCGGACTGCGGATTGGAAACATTGATGGCTAGCGCATCACCCGGACTGATCACCCAGCCGTTGGTGCCATACGCACCCGTCAAGCCGCTGATGACAATTTGGCTGTCCGTCCACGAGGTGACATTAGCCGTCACACCGTTGCCCGTATTACCCCCCGCCCAGGGGCCTGTGGTATCCACCAGCTTAAGATCGGTGCTGTCGCCATTGTATGGTGATTGAGCGCCAAAGCCGCTGCCATTAATTGTGATATCCCAGTTGTTGCTGCTGCCCGCAAGAAGTTGCGTAGCAACCGAGGCAATCACGGGCGTCAACGCCGGAACAGTATAGGAAGCTGGATTGGACACAAGACCATCTTGGACGTTATTAACAGTGAAACTCAATTGGTTCCCCGTATTAATCACCCAGCCGTTGGTGCCATACGCTCCCGTCAAGCCGCTGACGACAATTTGGCTATCCGTCCACGAGGTGACATTAGCCGTCACACCGTTGCCCGTATTGCCGCCAGCCCACGGGCCGGTGGTATCCACCAGCTTAAAATCGGCGCTGTCGCCGTTGTAGGCCCCTTGAGTGCCGAATCCGGTGCCATTGATCGTGATCTGCCAATTATTGGGATTGCTCGCAATGGCCTGGATGGAAATGGAAGTGATATCAGGCGTCGCAATGGCGTACGAAAACTGGGGAGCGGCAAGGCCGTCTTGGGGATTATTCACCGTAAAAATCAGGGTGTCGCCGGGATTGACCACCCAACCGTTGGTGCCGTAGGCCCCACTCAGCGAACCGATAACAATTTGGTCGTTGGTCCAGGAGGTAACATCAGCCGTCACACCGTTGCCCGTCTTGCCGCCAGCCCACGGCCCAGCGGTATCAACAAATTTCAGGTCCGCATTATCGCCAGTATATGCCGCTTGTAAGCCAAGACCATGGCCGTTTATTGTGATCGCCCAGTTGTTTATGCTCGTCAACCGCTGTACAGACACTGCGTCAATCTGCGGAGTTCCCGGAACTGTCTGGTAGGTAACGGCGGCGACATTCGTTTGTGGATTCGTTACGCTGATCACCAGGGAATCCGCCGGACTGATTAGCGCACCGTTCACCCCATACGACCCGCTCAAACCGTCAATGATAATTTGGTTGTTTGTCCAAGAGGTTACGTTCACGCCAACCCCGTCGCCTGCTTGGCCGGCCGCAAAAACCCCGGCATCTACCACTACCAGATCGCCGCTTCCACTTCCGCTATACGCCGCACTGGTGCCGAGATTACTTCCGTTGATGGTAATGGAATAATTGTTGGTGCTCCCCAACTCCGTCGCAATCACCGACGTTATCACGGGTGTCGCACTAAGCATCACGCGAGGCTCCAAGGCCTCAAACAAGCGCCGAGGCCGATGGGAATGTTTGCGACTTTGTGACTCATTGACCATTCTCTTGGAATTGGATACCTGACGGCCATGACGCATGACTCGAGATAACAGACTCATAAAAACTCTCCAGAAACAATAGCCAACAGAATAAACATCAGACCGCCACTATCATATTCATAGTATACACACTTGGCGGTAATAAGGCAAGAAAAGGCGAGGCAAGGGTGCCCCAAGACCGGGCGGGAGCCACTGTCCGTCATGGGCAGGTCCGAGATCCAAAATCCTTCCGACTAGGTTAAATTGCTACACGCACGGCCATTTACGCGTTCATGTAATAAGCGAGAGAGGATATGCCATCTTGGGCGTTCCCCACAAAGAACATCATGAGGTTCCCGGGATTAATCACCCAGCCGTTAAGCCCGTAGGCACCCGTCAGGGCGCTGATAACGATCTGGTTATTTGTCCATGATGTAACATCCGTCTCCACTCCATCTCCGGTATTGCCCGCCACCATAGCAGTGGTGAAGTCACCAATTCCCAAGTCCGCGCTATCGCCATTGTACGCCGCTTGAGTACCGAAGTTACTGCCGCTTATCGTGATGTGCCAATTGTTTGGACTACCGGCTACAACCCGGCTGGTCACAGACGAGATTTCCGGAACTATCGCCGGCATGGTGTACGAAAAGCCCGCCGACGCTAACCTGACTTCCCCCGATGAAGAGCGAAAGTCCTTGGTTTGCGGCCTTTCCGCGGTAATGCACTTGCTACAATCAACCCGGTGCCCACGCTGGCGGCTGGGTAAACAGTGGCAGCAGCTCCAGTTGGCCGAGGATGGCGTTAAGGTCTTTGGGCACGCGGGTAACCTTGGTTTTGAGCCTTTTACCGTTCACCTCCAGACGTCCCAGCCGGATGGTCTGTAATTGCCGGAGCAAATGATGTACTTCAATAGTCTGGCCTTTGCGCCGCCATTGGGCCTCAAGTTTGGCGCTGAGCCAATAGGCCAGGAAGCAGATTCGCACATGATTGCGCACGCGATCAGGGCGGTAATGAAATACCGGGCGTACACGCAGATAATCTTTCAGATGGCAGAAGGCATCTTCAACTTCCAACAAGTTCTTATAATGCACGACCACTCCCGCGTTGGAGATCCGTTGGGCCGAGGCATTGGTTCGCAGGAGATACAGGCCGTCGCGTTGGGCTTCGGCCCGGATCAAATCTTGGCGATGACTCCATTGTAACTGCCCTTTCTCATCCACTGCGTAATGGAAATATTTGTGGGCCTTAAGCCGTTGCAGCATCCGTCCCACCTGGCGGGCCAGCTTTTGCGCGTTGACCTTCTTACGCGGCACCGCCGCCATTCGCTGGAGTTCGTTTTCCGCCTTGGTGATGCGGGCCTGGCGTCGCTGCCGGTCCCGCTCTTGCCGCCACGGTCCCCCGGCAATCACATACCGTTGACCCTCTTTAACTATTTCCATCAGCCCTGTGCGATCCCACAGTTCAGGCGACTGATCGCTGGGTAATTCCGCCAACAGTTCAGCCAAAACCCCTGCCCCGCAGCGGGTCACATACATCAGGCCCAGCGCCTCGATCGCCTCCAAATTCACCTTACTACTCATGCCGCCATCGAAGACGAACACCGCCTCCTGAATCCCCAAACGCCGACGCAACGTATGGAGCAACCCCTGCAAGGTCGTGGTATCGCCCCGGTTGCCCCGCAAGACCTCCAAGTGCAACGGCAGACCTTTGGTATCGGTGGCTACGGCCAAGAGCACCTGGGGACGATCGCCGCGATGGTCCCGACTGTAGCCGTAGCGACTGATCCCCGCCGGTCCCTGGCCTTCAAAGTACACACTGGTCAAGTCATAGAGCACCAGCGAGACGCCTGAATTCAAGCCTTGGGCATAGAGTTGCTTTTCCATGGCCACCCAACGCCCGTTGAATTCATCCATCGCCGCATACAGGTCGTCTTCATCGAAGGTCTCCCGATCCTGCCAGAGCCCGCAGGCGGCGGCCAACAGCGTGCCCCGGGCGTGATCCCGCAAGGCCAGCTTGGCGCTGGGGAACAAGATACGCCCAAAGATCATGGCCTTGATGAGGCCGGCGTGCCGTGGCACCGCAACTGCCGCCAGAACTTTATCCAACCCGAAGTCATCCCAGGCCCGGCGTAACACGGCCAGGCCGCCAAAGCTCTGGGCTTCCGACAACTCCAGGCTCTCCAAGTCCACCAAGTTCTGGCCCCGCAAAGATTGGGCGATGAGTTGGCGGGTCTGGGGCGGCAAGGCGGTGATATTGCAAAGGGTGCGTGAGCGTGGCCCCTTGGGGGTGCGGAAGGATTCACGCACCAGGTAGGTGAGGTAGGTTTTCTTGCCGCGTTTACAGGTGGTCGTCTGCACAAACATACAAGCTACATGTTACTAGGATATAAACCATAATACAAGCATCATATACAATAATATAGCCGAAGATTACTTGCTACATTTTTGCCCAAAACAGCGTTTTTACGGCCTTTTTTAAAAAGCCGGGGGGAAGTCAGGCTAAGCCATCTTGCGCATTACTCGCCGCAAGGATGAGCGAGTCGCCAGCATTGATCACCCAGCCATTAGAACCATACGCTCCGGTTAAAGAACTAATTACAATCTGATTGTTGTTCCATGAGGTCACATTCGCCCCGACGCCATCCCCAGTATTGCCCGCCACCATAGCAGTCGTGAAGTCACCAATTTCCAAGTCCGCGCTGTCGCCATTGTACGCCGCTTGAGTACCAAAGCCACTGCCATTAATGGTAATCTGCCAGTTGCTCCCACCTCCTAATGCAACCATCGACACCTCGGAAATTACCGGAGCCGGACCGGCAACCTCCGCAACCAAACCTGGCACCAGTAAATTAGCTATCGGAGAACCGCGGCCGGTTACCAGATTATAGCCGGGGCCGGCCCAATAGCCGCCATTACCGCCGGTGGTTATCGCATGAAAATCCCCGGCCGGCAGAGCGTATAGGTCCGGCAGTGTTTGCGTGGCCCCGGCCAAAGACCCATCGCCCGCCAGCGCCAACCCCTGATCGGCAATGGCAATAATGCCTGCCCAGGCAGGGGCACCCACACTTGTACCACCCTCCTCGGCCCATGGAGTGGATGCTCCATTGCCGGTGTTATAAACCGCCACCCCGGTGTTGGGATCGCCATCAAAAGCCACATCCGGAATGGTACGTGCCGTGACACTTTGCGTGACAACACCCTGCTGATACCCAGGCTGAGCTTCATATTGGCTGATGCCGCCACCGCTGCCGCTCCAAGCGGTCTCACTGATGTAATTACCCTGACTATCCATATTCAGCGTAGTCCCCCCCCACCGCCAGCACATTGGGCGAATACGCCGGATAATACCCCGGTGAACCGTTGTCACCAGTGCTGGCCACAAAAGTCACGCCCGTATGGCCGCTGGGGGTTGTAAAATAAGTATCGTAGGAGGTTTCAAAATTGGTTTCGGCGGAACCATAACTCATGGAAACCACCGATACCCCCGGCTGCCGGGCGGCGAATTGGGCTGCCGCATAAAGATCCGTTGACGAATTAGTATTGGCCTCCACCAACAAGATGTTGGCCTGCGGCGCAACGGCATGTGCCCATTCTACATCCAACGCGACCTCGCCAAAGTATCCCCCACCACCGGTACCCGGATAATTGGTCCCGCCGGTCTGATTTACCTTGGTAAACGACGGCGGATTCGGTAGCCCAAAATCCTGATCGAACTGATATAAGTCGCTGCCGGAGAAGCTCGGACTGCCGCTGCTGACGAAATACGGATCATTGTACGGATCAATGATGGCGATCGTTTGACCCGCTCCGCTTCCGGCAACCGCACCGCCATCGAATGAAATCTGGTTGATGCCGTAGGCCTGCCGAATTTCCGCGGGGGTGTGGCCATACGCGGAGGAACCGCCGTCCGAAGCTGTCACCATCAGTGTGGGTCCGACCGCGTGGAAAGCGGAAAGCAGCAGACGCGGTTCCAACGGCTCAAAGAAACCACGCCGACAGGCGTGGCGTTTGCGCTGATCCACAGCTAGAGACACCGCGCCGTTTTTTCTCCCTTGGAACAATCGCCCAAGCCAACTCATTGTCGTCGCCATCCAAGCTATGGCCGCTTACACGATCAATACTTCCTTGCCCGCCGCGTCGGACCTGTACACGCCATCAATGATTTTCTGCACCGCCATGCCCGCTTCACCTGGAGCCTCCAGGGCGGTGTTGTGGATGATGGCATGAATAAAGTTCCGCTGCTTATCCAGAAACAACGAGGCAAAATCAGAATTCTCCAGAAATGCCGGCTGGGAATTAATCATGGTTCCGGCACGATCCGTAAACAGCCCCGGCGGATCCCAGTTCGCTCCGCCCTTGTCGCCGATCAGGCTGAAATTCCATACATCCTTTTCGATATGGGCCGCAAATGACGCTTCAATCTGCATCACCGCGCCGTTGGCAAAACGAATGTGGCCGATGGCCAAATCTTCCACGGTATAGGTCTTCCAGTCCCAATTGGGCCAACCGCAGGAAACATTGCTGGGCTTGTTGCCCATGTAGGTCCAAATATTGCCGGTGGCGGCAATCGGCTTGGGAGATCCCATGATATAGTGCGCCATCTCAATGACATGCACCCCGATGTCAATCATGGGGCCACCACCCTGCAACTTTTTCTGACCAAACACACCCCAGTTGGGAATGCCCCGGCGACGCAGTGCCCGGCACTTCACATACATAATATTGCCAAACTGACCCTCATCCCGTGCCCGCTTGATCATCTGCGTGGTGGGGTGATAGCGGTATTGAAAACCAACCGCCAGTTTGCGCTTGTTTTTCTTGGCCGCGTCAATCATGGCCTGACATTCCTTCGGGCTCATGGCCATGGGTTTCTCCGTCATGACGTGCGCACCGGCATTCAACGCGGCAATCGCCGCCGGGGCGTGAACCCCATTGGGCGTGCACACATCCACAGCATCGGGCTTAACTTCCTTGAGCATCTTTTTGTAATCCAGGTAAACACCCTGAACACCGTGTTCATCACGCAGCCAGTCGAGACGGTCGGATTTGATGTCGGCTCCGGCGACCACTTCCACCTCGGGAATTTTTTTATAAGCCGCCAGGTGGGTTGCCGAAATTCCTCCGCAGCCGATAAACGCCACCCGAATTTTCCGCCCTTTGAATTCCTGTTTTTTCTCTCCACCCAATGATTCCGTTGAAACGCCTGAGTTAGCCATTACTAGATTCCTTTCGATTCAATAAATCCGCTTAAGCCAATCTTAAGTCACAGGCGATCATTGTCGGAACTTCGCCACAATTTGCAAGTCAACCCAAAGTCCAAAGAGCCCAGTGCGATGTGGGGTTGGTGAGTCTGGCTTCCAGGCAATCGCCGGCGGCACCGTTATCCAAGATGGTTCAGATATTCCTGCAATATGCCCGCCGCGGCCACAGCGTCCACGCGCCGCCGCTTTTGCTTGCGCGTAAAATGGCCCGCCAGGCGGGCTTGGGCTTCATGGCTGGTTAAACGCTCGTCCACCCTGGCAACGGCAATTCCCGTCACCTCCGCCACCCGCTGAAGAAACTTTTCCACCATCACGGCCTGCGGCCCGGTAGTTCCGTCCATGTTCAACGGAATGCCGCACACGATTAAATCCACCGCTTCCGCTTTGGCCAAACGCCCAATTTCGATAATTAACGCCGTATCGGAAAGATTTTCCAGCAGCTTCAGTGGCGTGGCCAGGCGCGATTCTGTCTCACCCAGAGCCACTCCGGTACGTTTGCCGCCGTAGTCAATGCCAAGTACGCGTGCCATGTGTTTATCCATCGCCCCCGGCATCACACATACCGGTCCCCAAATTCATTTTGCAGTTTACTGACCATCTGTTTGATGTTTTCCGCCTGCGCGGTGGAACAAACCAGCGTCGCATCCGGCGTATGCACAATGGCAATGTCTTGAAGACCGATCGTGGCGATGAGATGATCGTTTTGGGATACCGCCAGTACGCCATGCGAATCCAGTGCCGCAAGCCTGCAACCGGCGGATTTATTGCCCGCCGCATCGCCGGTCAGTGTGGCGGCAAAGCTGCCCCAACTGCCTACATCCAGCCATTGCACCGGCATCGGAATCACCGCCACGTCCGCGGATTTTTCCATCACCGCATAATCTATGCTTACCTTCGGTAAGGAAGGATATATCTCCGCCAGCGTGCGGTGATAATCGGGCTGATTCCAATGCCGCGCGATTTCCATCACTCCGGCATGGGTTTGCGGCGCATACTGTTGGATCTTCTCCAGAATCGTACGCACCTTCCATACAAACATGCCGCTGTTCCACAAATATTCCCCCGACGATAGGTATTGCTCGGCCGTTTTCCGATCCGGCTTTTCCCGAAAGGCCTGCACTCGCAGCGCCTGGTTTGCAGCGGCCAGCGGCCCGCCCCGCTGGATGTAACCAAACCCGGTGGCCGGATACGTGGGCGTTATGCCAAACGTCAACAGCGTCTGCGGAGATTGTTCAACGGTGTCAAACCCCGCTTCCAGACATCGCGTAAAGGTGTCAAGCGGGTCGATAAGATGATCGGCCGTCAATACCGCCATGGTGGCATCGGCATCCAACCGGCTTAGAATGGCCGCCGAAAAACCGACGGCGTTGACGGTATCCCGGCCACAAGGTTCACCCAAAATTTGGTGGACCGGAAACGCTGGCATTTCCTTCTGAATTTTATCAATATAATCGGTGCCTGTACAGATATACACTCGCGACGATTCCACCGCCCCCGCCGGGCGTCGCACCGCAATGTCCAACAAACAACGCCCCCCTATCAAAGGCAACAACTGCTTGGGCCTGGCCCGTGTGGACATCGGCCAGAGCCGCGTTCCTGTTCCGCCCGCCATGATCACCGCATACCGCATGATTTTCTCCGTCACCTGGACATACTATTGATCCCGTCAATTCTTTTTATCGGCTGGCCTGCGGCAACGCTCGCCACAACCGGACGGCATTTGGGTTAAGGGATGCAGACACTTCCGCACACCGCCATCGCCCCTATAATGCTCTGTGGGGAGCATAATGCCAAGCGCCAGGGGCGCATGCCTGAAAATAAACCAGCTCGCCATGCGCTGCTGGAGCAAGGTACACAACCGAAAGGAATCTCAAGATGTCACGCAATCACTTACGGTTCATCATCGCCACTGCGCTCGCCTTGCTGATGACGACTGGCGCAAAGCTGCCGTCACTGGCCGCTAAAACCCCCGCCACCGAACTGGTGCGGCTGGCGGCCCCGCAGTTGAATGCCGCCAAAAACGGCTTTTCCATTCCGGCAGCGTTCTGGAACGAACATCTGACCAATTGGCTCGATGTAGCCATCTGTGGTCGTCCCAGCAACTTTCTTCATGAAACTATTTTAAGTATACAGACCACCCGCACCATCATCCGCCATGCGATGAAAACCATTGGCTTTCATAACGCCGATGACTGGGCTCCTGATTTTCGCGATTTTGTGCAAGTTCGCGGCCAACCGCTGCTGATTTTGGTGCGTTTTCGGCGAGGCGGAAAAATACAGACCTTTCCGCTGGAAGAGTTGATCTCTCTGGAACAGTGGAATATCTCCATCGGCCCTATCGGCTGGATCTATCTAGGCACCCCTGAAGCTCACGCATCCGCCCTGCATGCCCAGAACTACCAGCCTGGACAACTGGCCGGTCCCAATGCCATTCTGGTAGATGATCCGCAGGTGGCCATGCAGTTTCGCGGCATTCAATCTTCCTCGCAGGCCCTGGTGGATAATCCGTTGTGCTTTGACGGTTGGATTTATCCCAACATCCGCTATTTTCGCAATATTTCCCGCATCCCCTGGAAAGTTTACAACAGCAACGGAGCTATCCACGCAACGCTTATTTTTCGTCACGTATCCGAGGTGCAATACCTCCAGCAGTGTGCGCGATACTGGCATGACGCCGCCTTCGCCAAATACATTCTGGCTCAATTGCCCGTCGCCCGAAAGATTGACCGCTTCCGAAAGGAACTCTGGCAACTTACGCATCTGAAGCACAAAATCTGGCGCAGCTCGCCCACCGTACAATATGCCGCCGCCAACCTCCAGGCCAACTATGCCGCCCTTGATGCGGCGTGGATCAGTTGGGATTTCCACCACGCTCGATTTGGCCCCGGCTCGCCCGCCATGCTCGCGGCCATTAAGGCTCGAGCCACGCTTTTCCACCAGTACATGAACCAGCGCAAAGAGCGCTGGGCACAATGGCTTATTGCCGCCGGAGCCGTACGCCAACTGGCCCTGTTGCGGAAAGCATCCCCGCAGCCTCCGGCACCCGCGATATTGGCCCGGCTGCAGGCCCGGGAGTTGGCCGCCCGTTCCCGCTCCATGCTGTTCAAAAATGCCCAGACGCTGCAAATGTGGACCCGAAAATTGAAAAACCTCTCCCCCAACGACCCACGCAAACAATGGATCAAAGATGTCCATGCCGAATTTCATTTAGCCCGCGCCCGCCAACGACTCGGCCATGCCGGAATCGCCTATGCTCACGCCCTGCGTTTGCATTCGCCAAAACAACTCGCCGCCGCCCAGAACCAATACCTCGTGGCCATTTTGCGCACCACTCTCGCCCGAGCCGTCGTTCGCCTGGTGAATATCGAATTTGAGATTTCCAGCCAGCGCGGGTTCGCCTCGAAAGCCCACATGAGCCGGTTACAAGCCGCCAAGGCCGCGTTGCTCCGGGAAATCAAAGCCATACGTAGCCACATTTCCCAGGTGCGCCGCTGAACCCCCATTCACACCATGAGCATCCAGACACATGGGCTGCCACTGCGGCGGAGATCAAGCCGCCAATACCAACTCAAGCCCTCAGGCGACTGTCAACACGATTCAATTGCAAAACTTTTGCGTCCGCAACCATTGGGCGCAAACACCTGGCCACTGGGCCAGCACGGGGTCGTTGCCGCCCAAACCATAGCCGTGGCCACCATGGTCATAGGTTACCACCTGATTGGCAATTTGGCGGCGGGTCAGGGCCTCGGCCATCATGACGGAATTTTCCACCGGTACCGCCGTATCATCTGTAGAATGGACAAAAAAGCACGGCGGCGTCTGGGCCGTCACCTGTAGATGACTGGAGAGTGATTTCCGCAGCTCGATGGGAGCATCCGGCCCGAGCAAATTTGCACAAGACCCCTCGTGGCACATCGGACCGGTAAGGGTAATTACAGGATAGACCAAAATGCCGACATCGGGCCGCGAACTGTGGCGATCCACGGGGTCCTTACGCTTGGCGTCGGCGGGTTCAAAAAGGGTGGCGGCAGTGGAGGCCAGATGGCCGCCGGCGGAAAAACCCAAGATACCCACTCGCCCCGCGTCGAGTTGCCACGGCCCCGCCATGGCCCGGACCGTGCGTATGGCCCGCGCCGCATCCATCAGCATGGCCGGGTGTCGATAATGCGGTGCCAATCTGTAGCGCAACACCAAGGCGGCAATGCCCAGGGAATTCAACCATAGTGCCACCGGGTTGGCCTCGTGTTCCGCCAGGCCCCCATAGCCTCCGCCCGGACAAACCACGACCGTGGCGCAATGCGCGGCTAAATTAGCGGGGATAAACGCAATCATCGCTGGAATATCGGTGGGGGCGTCGCCATGGCTATGCGGTGCGGCCTGATCCCACAGACGAATAAAAGTGCCCACGCCCGGTCGAGATTTCAGCGTTGAGACACTTTGGTAATCGGTGCGCTGCGTTAATGGCATCATTAGACTTCTCCTTTGCAACAAGGCATTGTTCACGATTTGTGGTGGAATTTCAACCTCGACCGGTGCGGTCGCTGGGCGTTGGGACGCTGCGTCCCAAACGCCGTTGACGACTTGGGCTACTGCGAATACACTTGATGTTGTGGTCCAAGGCTGTGAATAAGGTGGTACCGGCCCGGCAAAAAAAGAACGTTGAGAGAGGAGCGGAAATCTCACAGGGAATACGATTGGTACGGTGGATTTAGCTCAGCTGGCTAGAGCACGAGGTTGTGGTCCTCGGGGTCGCGGGTTCGAATCCCGTAATCCACCCTTCTTTGCTCACCGCGCCGGGCACCTGAAAGCGGACTCTTGCAGCCCGTGCCACAAAGCGGTAAACTGGCTCATCTTTCCCGGTGGTACCGGGATCGCCGTCCGGGTGCTGCCAGGCCGGGGAGCCTGCAAGAATGCAGGCGGTGGGTGCAAGTGCCGCACTTGGCTGATGGTTCCGGACCGGCTAAGATAACCGGGCACCGGCGGTAACGCTGCTGTAGCTCAGTTGGTAGAGCGCGTCCTTGGTAAGGACGAGGTCATGGGTTCAAGTCCCATCAGTAGCTTGATGGGCTGGCCGGTGTGATCGCGAAAGCACCGCCGCTCTAGACCAACCGCGGTGAAAAGCGGTGCCTGAAACGTGTTGTAGGCGGGTGTAATCCGTTGTTGGTGATCACGCCCTTTTTAGATTTTGTTTTTTACCTGTAGGAGTTTATTTCCATGGCTAAAGGCGTATTTGAACGTAAGAAACCTCATGTGAACGTCGGTACAATCGGACATATCGATCACGGCAAGACCACGCTCACCGCGGCTCTGACCACCGTGCTGGCCCAAAAAGGTCTGGCTACGGCAGTGGCCTATGACACCGTCGCCAAGGCGTCGGAGAAGCAGGGTAGGCGTGATCCAAGCAAAATCGTCACGATTGCCGTCTCCCACGTGGAATACGAATCAGACAAACGGCACTATGCCCACATTGACTGTCCGGGACACGCCGATTTCGTCAAAAATATGATCACCGGCGCTGCCCAGATGGATGGTGCCATTCTCGTGGTTTCCGCGGCCGACGGTCCCATGCCCCAAACCCGCGAACACGTATTATTGGCCCGCCAGGTGAACGTGCCGCGGATCGTGGTATTCCTTAACAAAGTCGATCTGGTCGATGATCCGGAACTGCTGGAATTGGTGGAACTGGAAATCCGTGAATTGCTTAACAAATACAAATTTCCCGGTGACGAAATTCCGATCATCCGTGGGGCTGCGGTCAATGCCCTCAAGAACCCCACGGATGCTAAAGCTATCGAGCCGATCTTGAAGCTCGTGGAAGCTCTGGACAGCTACATACCCGAACCGGTGCGCGAAACCGACAAACCATTCCTCATGCCGGTTGAAGACGTGTTTTCCATCAAGGGCCGGGGCACGGTCGGCACGGGCCGTGTGGAACGTGGTACGGTCAAAGTTGGTGACGAACTGGAAATTGTCGGTCTGAAAAAGGACTCCCAAAAAACGGTGGTTACCGGCGTGGAAATGTTCCAGAAAACGTTGGATTCCGCCATTCCCGGCGACAACGTGGGCCTTCTGCTCCGTGGTGTGGAAAAGGAACAACTGGAACGCGGCCAGGTGCTCGCGAAGCCCGGCTCCATCACGCCACATACCAAGTTTGAAGCTGAAATTTATGTTCTTACCAAAGAAGAAGGTGGTCGACATACCGCATTTTTCAAGGGCTATCGTCCGCAATTTTATTTCCGGACTACCGACGTTACCGGATCGCTGGATCTGCCGGCTGGAACGGAGATGGTTATGCCCGGCGACAACGTGAAAATTACCGTCGACCTTGGCGAATGTCCCATCGCCATGGAACAGGGCGTGCGCTTTGCCATCCGTGAAGGTGGTCGCACGGTTGGCGCCGGCGTGGTGACCAAAATTATTGCCTGACCCGGAACAGTGAACTTTGTACGACGGAGTATAAAAAATGGCGCGCGAATGGGTTTGGCTGCAATGCACGCAAACACAGGATTTGAATTATCGCCTGAGTATCAATCCCAAGGAGATGGACACCAAGAAATTGTTCCATAAATTCTCCCCGCGTTTGCGCAAGCACACGGAGCATAAGATAAAGAAGGGCAAGTAATCGATCAGGCCGTCGGCTTTGGAGTGCCCGCTGATTTGGCAAGATGCTGCGTAAATGCTATTGCGGATCCGAAGCCTTGGGCTGCGATGAGCGGATGATACGACAGTAGCTCAATTGGCAGAGCACCGGTCTCCAAAACCGGGGGTTGCAGGTTCGACTCCTGCCTGTCGTGGTGGTCAGACAGGTGCGTAAAGTCAGCCGAAAACCGGGGCTGCATACAGGAAATATCGCACGACTGCGCCGCAGACCCCCGCGATCTTCGGCCAGACGAGAAACAAAAAAGAGGACTACCGTTGTCGGTGTTTAACATATATAAAAAGGGACAGGGTAAATACGTGCGTATGGGCACGGTGGCCGGAATAGCCATTATATTGCTCCTGGGCATACGCTGGGTGGACAACCGCATCATCCCTCTGCAACCCAGTTATATCAAAGCTATTGTTTCGCTCATTTTGGCGGCGGCCGGCGCGATCTTCTGTTTCTGGGTCGTCAACAAGCCCAAGTTCGCCGATTTTATGATTCTCACCGAAAGCGAAATGCGTAAGGTGGCCTGGCCATTGCCGCGGGTGGTGGTCAATGCCACCAAACTCGTGGTATTGATGGTATTTCTGCTGGCCGGAATGTTGTGGTTGGCGGACTTTGGCTTTATTTGGCTCTTTCAGGCCATTCATGTGCTATCATAAGATGGATGAAGACTCTGGCGGATGCCGCCCAGTCTGCAAGGTGAATCGGATTGTCCATGCATAAAAGCGATTCAGACAGGTTAAGACAGATGAAATTCTCGGAGTTCCTGTGACAACTTCAACAAAACAATGGTTTGTGCTTAAAGTGGCCTCGAATCGGGAAGATTCCGTGCGCGAAGCGCTGGAACGAAAAATTAAGATCGAAAACCTCGGCGATTTGATTGGTCGCGTGTTGGTCCCCAAGGAGGTGGTCAAGCACGTCAAGGGTGGCCAACAAAAGTTAGCCGATCGCAAACTTTATCCCGGCTATGTGTTTATCGAGATGGATCTGGCCTCTGATGGCACCATCCAAGAGCCGGCCTATTATCTTTTTAAGGAAACGCAGGGAGTGGGAGACTTCATCGGCCACAAAAATAAGCCCACGCCGATGGCCGATAAAGAAATCGAGAAAATCCTCGCCGAGGCTGAAAAGCCCGAAGCGGGTCCAGCAGTCAAGGTGGATTTCCAAAAGGGCGATGCGGTTAAAATTAAGGAAGGGCCTTTTGAGAGCTTCGAAGGCAATGTCGACGAAATCTTCCCGGACAAAGGTATCGTCCGGGTTATTGTTACGATTTTTGGTCGCGCCACCCCGCTGGAACTCGAATACTGGCAGCTTGAAAAGGTTCAGTAAATATAATCCGGCCGCAACAGGCGGTCATTGATACTGGAACTATATCTTAAAATGATAAAAATCGTGGCATATCAGGGCTTTGGGCAATCGGTTGAGCCTTCGCGTCGAAACTGGAGGTTGCCCTATGCGCTGCGCGTGGTATTAACGCTGCTCGTTGGTGCCGCCACCTTTATTGCCGCATTCTTTTTTCTTTTTGTGGTTGTCGCCGTGCTGCTGGGCCTGGCGGCTTTCGCCATTGCCGCATATACGGTTAGGCGTGTTGTTTCGCAAACCCGGTCCAAGCTTCAACACGGACACCGTGTCACCCGCATCAGTGTGTTGCACGAGCCGCCCTACGAATCAGCAGGAGAACGAAAGGAATACTGGTCGAATGAGCAACGACCTTCCGGAACCTGAAAAGCGGCGGATTTTTGTTGGTTTTCGCTGGTAAAATTGTTTACCTTTTTACAGAAAGTTGAGGCATCCAATGGCCAAAGCTAAGGAAATAGTCAAACGTTTCAAAATGCAGGCTCCCGGTGGAACGGCCACACCCGCTCCACCACTGGGGCCGGTTCTGGGTGCCAATGGTGTCAATCCCGGACAATTTATTCAGCGGTTTAACGCCGCCACTGCTGCGCTCAAGGGCAAAGTAGTTGGCGTGGAAGTCACCGTCTACAACGATAAGTCCTTTGACTTCGTGATAAAAACCCCACCCGCCTCGGTCATGATTAAAGATGTGCTCGGTCTGGAAAAGGGCAGCGGCGAACCGAACAAAAACAAGATCGGCAAGCTGACCAAGGCCCAATTGCGCAAAATCGCCCAGGAAAAATATCCCGACCTGGTCGCTTCAGACGTTTCGGCCGCCGAACGTGTGATTGCGGGCACCGCCCGATCGATGGGTGTGGATATTGCCGATTGACATGGTAAAACTCGCGTTTTCAACCAATGCCTATAAAAAACATTCCCTGGAGGAAGCCATCGGCAGTATTGCCGCTCTGGGTTATGCGGGGGTTGAAATTATGGCCGATGTACCCCATGCGTACCCACCGCATATATCGCCCGAGCGGATACATTCCCTGAAAAGTCTGCTCGAAAAATTTAAACTCGGCATTTCGAATGTCAACGCCTTTACCCTCTTTGCCCTGGGCGATACGTACCATCCATCATGGATTGAGTCGGATCCCGCGTTGCGCCAACAGCGCATCGCCCATACCCTCAATTGCATTGAGATGACCGCGGCACTGGGAGCCAAAACTATTTCGCTCCAACCCGGCGGACCGATGGGCCATGATACTCGCTCCGCCTGCCTCGACCGTTACGAAGCTGGCTTGCGGGAAGTGTTGCCCGCTGCTCAAAAACACCACATTATCCTTATGGTGGAGCCTGAACCCGGCCTGCTCATAGAAACCAGCGCACAGTGCATCGAATTTCTTTCCCGCATCAATCATCCGAATCTCAAAATGAACTGTGACCTGGGGCATTTCTTTTGCGTCGGTGAAGACCCGGCCCATGTACTCAAGAGTGCCCAGCCCTGGATTGCCCACATTCATCTGGAGGATATCCGGGAAGACCGCATCCATCAGCACTTAATTCCAGGCCGTGGAGCTATGAACTGGCCCGCAATTTTTTCAGCCATCCGGACAATCCAATACGGCGGTTGGATCACGGTGGAATTATATCCGTACGAAAGTACCGCGGAAGAAGCGGCCCGTGCCGCCATCGATTTTATCCAGAAAGTTGCTTAGCAAGGTACCAGCTTCTCCTGCACCCAATCCGGCGTGATCGGTGACACCGCAACCCTGACCGCCCGCATCTACGAAAGCACGCACCATGGACCACTTCACATATCGCCAGGGACAACTTTACTGCGAACAGGCCCCCGTGGAGGAGATCGTTCGGCAAGTTGGTACGCCCGCCTACATTTACTCTTTATCCACGCTCCAGACTCACTATCAGCGTATCGCCGCGGCATTTGCCCCGCTGCACCCGCTGATATGCTATTCCGTTAAAAGTTGCGGTAACTTGACCATCTTGGCAGCGCTGCGGGCCTGCGGCAGCGGGTTTGATGTAGTTTCCGGCGGTGAACTTTTTCGCGCCCGCCGGGCCGGCGCGGATCCGTCAAAAATCGTTTTTGCCGGGGTCGGTAAAACCGACCAGGAAATAAATGACGCTTTGGACGCCGGCATTGGCTGGTTTAATATCGAAAGCGAAGCCGAATTCTGGAATTTGCAGCAACTCGCAGCGCAAAAGTCCGTCCATACCAGGGCCGCGCTCCGCGTCAATCCGGATGTTACCAGCCACGGAACCCACGTCAAAACACTTACCGGAAAAAAGGATACGAAATTTGGAGTGGATATTGACCGAGCGGAGGAATTTTATGTACAGGCCGCCGCTGCCACACACGCCCGGCTCAATGCCTTGCATTTGCACATCGGCTCACCCATTAAAACGGTGCAACCCTACGTGGACGCCATTGGCAAGGCTCTCAACCTGATCCAACGCCTCAAGCAGCGCGGCATCACTCTGGACACCATGGATATCGGGGGAGGATTCGCCGCGTTCTATGAAGGGAACGAAGCCCCGCCAGCGGAAACCTACGCCGCGGCCATTGTCCCCCTGCTGCAAAATTCGGGACTGAAAGTGTTGCTTGAGCCGGGTCGATCCATTTCCTGTAACGCTGGTATCCTTGTGTCCCGCGTCCAATACGTGAAACAGGGCGGTCGCCGCAAATTTATCATCGTGGACGCCGCCATGAACGATCTCATTCGCCCCACCCTTTACGAAAGCTACCATTTTATATGGCCGACCGCATCGACTCACCCGCCAGCCAGCCGACTTAGCACACTGCGAAGTCCCGATGATGAACTCGTCGATGTGGTGGGACCGATCTGCGAAAGTGGTGATTATTTTGCCCGGGATCGCTATCTACCGACGCTGCGCCGAGGCGATCTGCTGGCCGTCTTTTCCGCTGGAGCCTACGGCTTTGCCATGAGCAGCCAATATAATGCTCGCCCCCGGGCCGTGGAAGTTCTTGTGGATGGTTCCAACTGGCGCATCATCCGCAAACGCGAAAGCTATGAAGATCTTATTCACGGCGAGGAATAAATCACCATGATCAGCCGTTACATGGACTCTGTTCCCTATCTAAAAAGCCAACAATTCATCGAAGGCTATATCTGGGCGATTGCCGCAACGCCGGAGTTCCCGGCCGGCACAGTATTATCCCTTGAGTCTCCGCAGGCTTATGTGGGCACTTTGCCTGATGGCACAAAACTAATCGCATCTCCATCCGATACCCCGCCGCAGCTATCAGGTGCTCTGGTCCGACCCTGGACCGTGCAACTCTACAATGACGCGGCAAAAACCATTCCCCTGGCTTTTCTGGAGCAAAACAGCGGACGCTACGTGCAACTCGAATCCTTTGGCCTGGGTCTTGATGGCGAACCCCTGATCGACCGGCCCGCAAGATGTAAATTCCTGGTCGGCACGACCAATGCGCAAACACGCGTGTGTCCGGAATAACTCCATCATCATGGAAGTCATTCCCGCGGGGCCAGTACTTCGGTTTCCAGCGGGCTAACCATGCGATACCGTATGCCGCGCCACGTCATGCGCCGCCCCACACCCGCCACAATCAGTGTCAGCAGTATCCATGCCTGCACCAGCGGAAAGCCCAGCGCATACCACCATCGCACACGATCCAACTCTGCGGCGTGATTTGGCAGCAGCCGGCGGCCACCGCGCAAGAGCATCAGTCCGCGCAATATACTCAGCACGTACAGCACGACCAACACCGCCAACGAGCCCATCGCTCCACCCCATTGGTGCAGATAAAGACCAATAACCGCGAAATAAAACGCTGAAAACAGTGTCAAAAGATATAGTGCGGAACCTGCGGTAGCGCTGGCCCATAAGTGCCACGAACTTATCCGGGTAATACGAAACTGCCGGGTCATAAACTCAAAGAGCCTGGAAAAACTATAATCTGCCGTAGATGCAACCAGACACTGTGGCACAAAATGAATCTTCACGCCGTTTTTTTTTCGAACACACCATGAAAGCGTAAAATCGTCACTAAGAGCGTGGTTCCACGCCGCGTCCACACCATAGCCATAAAAATCGGCGCGCCGAATAGCCATGGAGCCGCCCCATGCCACCGTGCGCCTGTAGGGACCAAATAGACTCGCCACAATCGCATTGGATATCGAAACAATGGCATTGGCTGGATGCGAGTTCACCGGTATATAAAACCTGTAACCCGTCGTCGCACCGATGTGCGGGCCATATCCCAACGGCCCGACCAAGGCCTGCAAACACTGCGGTCCTAAATTTGCATCGCCATCCACAAACGCCAACACTTCGTCCTGCTCCGTCGTCGCCGCAACCGCCCTTAACGCGTTTTGCACCTTCTGACCTCTTTCCGTCGCCCGGCCGGCCACCACAAGAGCCAGCTTGCCCGACGGCAGCTTTTCTTGAAACTCACGAATCGCATCGCACACCGGATCATCCAAGCTTTCCACCGTGGCAATGACCCGATAATTCCGATAGGCTTGATTGAGTATCGCTTCCAAATTTGCGCCAGTGCCCGATTCCACGCCCTTGATGGGCAAAATGACCGCCACCTGTGGGGACCAGTCCGGAACAGGGCGAGCTGCCACCTTCGGCATTCTATAGCTGAAAAACTGCGCAATTCTCAGGCCCCACACCGCCAGCAGCAACTCTATGCCCCAAAGCACCAGGAAAATCAGCGTTTGCAAAATCACCTCTTGTTCAAACCCACGCCATCATACCCTCGATTTTAAATGGCGCAAATGGCCTCGGTACCAGCGCCTGGCAGGTTCATTTTAATCTGTCTCACGCGAAATCGCATAACATTCCTCAAAAAAACGCGGCCAAATCATCCGACACACGATGAGGCTGGAATCTATGGTTGCATAGAAAGCCCGTGGAGGGCCTGGCTTGATAATCGTCCACGGAACACCAGCCCCGCCCATCAAATAACAGAAAAATGCCTCTGATTTGACTATCATTTACTATAATCTTGGCTCTTGACTTCACCGGCAGGAAGCTTATGATTCTTAACTATGAGCAGCAATCGGTCTGTTATTTTCATACGCGTCGTCTCTGGCATCATCGCTTCTGCGACGCTGGTGGCGGCACCGGAAGCCGTGCAGGCGCAACTGCGGAAGGTGCCACCCGCGATTCCACGTATCACCCAGCCCCACGGACCGATGCCCGCATATATTATCTCCGGCTTGGCACTGGTGATGGTCACGGTGATGGCGTTTCGCAGTGCCCATCGCCGCAAGCCGTAAATGGCCGGAATTGGCGGACCACGAATGGTAAGAACCACGCAGGATAAAGTAAGGCTTAATGAACGCTGATTTTCACAGCATCATACTGGCGCTTTTCCCTGGAGATGGTTTCAGATCGTTTTTTTTATAAGGAGGTGTCTTATGACACGAACCAAATGGCTGATTGGCGGACTGGCTGCACTTAACCTGGTCCTGTTGGCGGGAATCGCCCAACACCTGCATACGCCGGCCGCGCGTGGTCAGGTGGCTGGTGCCGGCGGATATTTATTTGCATCCGGACAGGCCAATCTTGGTGGCGTGGTGTATGTGCTCAACACCAACACCGGCGTCATATCAGGCATCATCTCACAGGGCAACAGTATACAAAATCCTCTTTTTATTGCCCCGCACAACATCGGTGCCGACGTGAAACGCATTCTCAAACGCTAAAAGGCCCGTTGCCTGTGACCCACCTGGCCGTCAATATTGTCCATTGGCCAACGCTGGCCCGGCCACACGATAAATTCTGACCACCCCATACACGGAGTATCAACATGAAACGTGATTCACTTTTGATCGGCATGCTTCTCACCACCGCTCTGATCATGAGCGTGGCATTTCTCACCTCCGGTAATCGACCAGCCACGCGGGCGGACATCCTGACCACCGGCGGAGATTACACCATGCTTACCTGGGGCAGCGGTGGCATGAATGCCAACTTTCTGACCGTCTACGACCAGCGCCATAAACTGATGCTTTCTTACCTCCTTGATGGCCGGGTACTTAAACTGCAAAGTTATGTGTCCTTGCGGCGCCGGTTCCACCCGCAACCCCTGCGCTAAAAACGCACCAGCAAGACGTGGCATTACGTTTTACCCTTTTGGACCCGCTGGCCGGAGAGCCGGGATTTAATGCCTTGGACCCCCTACTCAAAACGCCAAGCGTAAGGAGAATTTCGTGCTGCAACTGGTTGAATCCCTGGCCCAAAAGGCTTTGGCGGGTGAAATGCTCACCCGCGCCGATGCTCGATCGCTTATCGCGGTGAACGATGACGATGTTTACGATCTGTTTTACTGGGCCAACAAAATCCGCATCCGCTTCAAAGGTCGGGACGTAAGGTTTTGTGCCATTGTGGCCGCCAAGGTCGGAGGATGCTCCGAAGATTGCAAATTTTGTGCCCAGTCATCCCATTACCAGACCACCATACAAGGCCAGGCCAAATTAACCGATCAGCAGGTACTCGATAGCGCGGTCCATGCCGCTGAAGTCGGGGCGGATAGCTTCGGCATTGTCAACAGTGGGCGCGGTCCGACCCGCGGAGAACTGGAAGGCTGGCTGGCACCTTTGTTGCAAAAGATCGCTACCGCCGGCAAAACCCGTGCCTGCGCTACACTTGGAGCGCTCACTCCGGAAACCGCCCGCTTTCTGCATGACAATGGCGTGCGGCGCGTGAATCACAACTTGGAAACCAGTCGGAATTTCTATCCGTCCATTGTCTCAACCCACCCTTATGAAGAGCGCCTCAACACGCTTAAAATTGCCAAGGACGCCGGGCTTTCACTGTGTTCCGGCGGCATTTTCGGCATGGGTGAAACATGGGAAGACCGCTTGGACATGGTCTTTACCCTGCGCGATATCGGTGTGGATGTAATGCCGCTGAACTTTCTCAACGCCATCGCCGGCACGCCGTTGCAGGATATGCCCAAGCTGCCACCGATGGAATGTCTCAAAATTATCAGTCTATGCCGCTTCATTTATCCCGCCGTGGAACTCAAGGTAGCCGGTGGGCGCGAAGTATGCCTCCGCGACATGCAAAGCTGGATATTCTTTGCCGGGGCCGACAGCACCATGATCGGCAATTATCTGACCACTTATGGCCGCAGTCCAGCCGCGGATCACCAGATGGTTCGCGATCTGGGCTTGCACTGGCGCGGCTACGCCGATGGCCCGGTGCCGCCCAATGCCGACCGGCCAACGCTTTCCCGAGTCAGCCATACCGGCCGCTTCAACATTCCGATTTACCACGAAGCTGAAGCATCGGTCACGCAGGAAACCGCCGCCGCGGCTTTGCGCTAACGCTTGGGTGGACGGAGAGGCTCCACCGGCTGCAAAATTTTCCGGCGGGCCGGCGTAAGCCGTTGCAGCAACGATTGCGAATATTCAAACCCAAACCGCGTGGCCGCCCACAGCGGCCCATAGCGATATATCGTCACCCGTCGCTCGCCGGTGAGGTTGGTCCGGCTGGATCCACCATGCATCAGACCATCGACAAAAAGCACCGCATCCCCGGCTTTGAGATACACCGGAATCGCCCCGGGAAGCATGTCCATGACATCACCCTTGGCATAATCCCCGGCCTGCGGATGTGGAAAGTTGGATTTGTGGCTGCCCGGAATTACCATCGTCGGCCCATCACCGGGGCCGATGTCGGCCAAGGCCAGAATGATGTTGCATTGGCCGCACCGAAACACCCCGTTGGCGTAGTGATACGCCCCGCGCAAAGCCCCACGATAGCCGCCGGAATGAACCGGGTGGTGCCCACCCGAGCGACGGATTGAAGCAATGGCCTCGTCTATAAACAACCCCTGCACGTAACTGTCCTGTTCGCCGCAGTACCGCAGTACGTATTGAATCCAACCGGGATGATCGATCAACTCCTCAAACGGCGCGCCACATTCCACCGCATTGTGCAGCTCGTAACCGGTGTGCTCGTTATAGTCCCGCCGCTGGGCATTGCCCCACCATTCGTTGAGCTTCAGATCGGGAAATTGATCAAACGCGGCGTTGAGCCGCATCAGCAACGCCGCGTCCACCGCTTGGTGCAGGATCAGGTAGCCGTTGAGATCAAAGAAAAAATCGTCCAAGGCCGTCGGCTCGCGCACCAAACTCGAAACCTTTCCTGATGAACTGGCAGTCGCCATAACGTTTCCTTTCAATGAAACATAGCCGTTCTCATCTTTTCTTATAATTACGGATAGAGGCCGTGCAATCATCCACTTTTTGTGCTATACTTCTCCTGTTTCCTAAGTAAACCTAGGATGGCCATTGTCATGGGTTTCCCATACCAGCACCCCCACCAACAGGAAAACTTTGGATTTAATGTCTGGAGCGGCCCGCTTCAGCCCCAGCACCAGGCCCATGCCCATACCGAAATTGAATGGAATTTCCTTTTATCCGGAGCCGCTCGCTACTTCATCGCCGGTCGATTCCAACCCCTTAGCGTCGGCCGTCTGGCCCTGTTCTGGGCCGCCATGCCGCACCGCCTGATGGATGCCCAACCCGGTTCCCGTATGATCTGGGTAACCCTGCCCATCGCCTGGCTGATGCAATGGAATCTTGGCCCACGCCTCGTTGAACCCATGCTGGAGGGTCAATTACTGCTGGAGCCAAACACAACTTCCGGCCCATGCGACCGCGCCCTGCTGGAGCGATGGACTCTCGACTGTGCCAGTTCCTCGCCCCACCGCCGTCAGGCTGCAATCCTGGAGGTCCATGCCCGTTTGCACCGCTTCGCCGACGCACTAAGCGCCCAACGCGCCAAACAGTCGCTCGACGAAACAGGTGCAGATCATATTCATCGGCTCACCGCTTTCGCCAGTGTTCATTTTCTTGAAGATATCCAAGTGACCGCAATCGCACGAGCTGCGGGCTTGCATCCCAATTACGCCATGGGACTATTCAAAGCCGGCTGTGGTATGAGCCTGTGGGAATATGTCACCCGCCTGCGCATCGGGCACGCCCAGCGGCTATTACTCACCACCAACCACAAAATAACCATGGTCGCCCTGCACAGCGGATTCAACTCTCCCAGCCGCTTTTACCAAGCCTTCCAAGATATTGTGGGCTGTACCCCCACCGCCTACCGCCAGTCCGTCGGCCAGGCCGGACGATCACGCTGATGGTCCGGCCGCCGCGGTTAATCCGGCCCGCTGCCCCCGACACTTTCCGCCACTTCATCGGCGTTGCGGTGCCCAATGACCTGGCCATTATCCCGCACATCCACCGCCCGTTCCTTAAGAATTTTGAACAACTTGCCCAGGTCCACAATCACGCCCCAGGTAAACCACGCGGTCGTCAGCGGAGAGAGCACAATCAGCACAATAATGTAGACCAGACCCCAATTCCACCAATCCAAATTAGACCACGGATCAACCAAGTTGATCCCCGTGATCACCACAAATGCCGCAAACCAGAACATGCTCCAGACAAAAAAACTCGCCGAGATAAATTTATCCCCACGGGTAAAGTTTTCATCGAATCCCAGCAGCAATTTTTTCCATTGCCGGATACGCGAGCGTGTTTCCACATTGACCGCATCCTCCGCCCGGGCATAGATGCCGCGATGCAACATGCGATCCATATTAAACGGTTCGCGGCAGGTGGCCAATGAGACAATGACGTAGCTGGCGACGGCGACGATCATGGTAATACCGAAAATCTCCTGGCCATTGAGGAAAAAGTGTGGCCAAATCTGCTCAATGACAATGCCGGCGGTCGCCAATACGGAACCGACCAGTTGCCCGGCCCAGGCCCCGGCGGCCGTGCCGCGGTTCCAGTACATGCCGCCGATAATCACCGCGCCGCTGCCGCCAAGATAGATCGCCCCGGTAATGGCAAAGAACATGAAAATATACTGGGTCTGCGAAAACAGCAGGCTAAACAGAAACGCAAAGATCGCAACACCGGTAATCGATAATCGCAGCAACCACAATTGGCTTTGGGGGGCAATGGTCCGCCGGCGTATCGGCAGAACAATATCCTGAATGAATATGCTGCCCCAGGAATGTAAATAGCTGATATCCACCGCCACCATCATCAAAAACATCATCGCCGCAAAGCAGCCGCGTACCCCGGAGGGTAACAAATGCGTTAAGGCCAGCGGTATTTGCTCCTGACTTCTTATCGCCGGATTGGTGATATGGCTCAATTGAGCACGCACCACCGCGGCCTGCGGGGCAAACTGCGGATTTTTCAGATAAGTAACACCCGCAATTCCCAACAGCAGAAATACCAGCGTTCGCGATATGCCGCGCCAATTACCCAGTATCCCCGCCATTTTCGCCTCATGAGCATTGGCCGGCGCTGCATTAAACCCCTGATTGCCCTGCCAGCTCATCGCGCCGTAGACCCCGCCCACCAAACCAATGACCACGTAGAGAACATTGAAGTTGTGCTGCCCACCCATATCAAACGGATTCAGCAGTGATTTCCCCGGTGGACCAGAATCCATACCCACATACATCTGATGAAAACTGAACTTCGTTAAAATAGCTCCCGCCACCACCAGAAACAGGACCCCGGATATAAGTCCCTCAATACAATCCGTGAGCATACCCTGCAACTGCCCGCCCAGCAGCACGGTATACAGAGCGAAGGCCAGTTCGCACGCCATAAAAAACGGAAATGTCCGTACCGGCACTGGTCCGAAATGCAATACGTGCGGCATCTGGCAATAGTAGATGAAAAAGTGTGCTCCCACCGCCGGAAAAATCGCGTAATTGAGTACGCCCGAGATCACCATGGTCAGGCCCATGAAAATCCGGAAATTGTGCGAGTAACGCACCTCGAAAAACTGGCCCATCGTGAGTACGCGGGTTTCACGGTACCGATAGTATACAAAACCGGTAACGGTCATAATCATCGACAGAGGCAGGGCAATATTGCCCCACCAGTTGATGGCCGTACCCGCCTTGTAAAACATCTGAAACACGGCCACCGCGCTGATGGCTCCCATGCTTGCCGTTCCACCCGCCAACGAAAGCAAATACCGCCCTCCCGCCCGACGACTGGCCAGAAAATCCGCCACGCCCACAATATACCGCCGCGATTGCAGACTGATGATAAACACCACCACCGGCGTGGCCAGAAAGATGGCCCAATCAAGTCCCGACATTTAATTTACCCCACATTCCACAGGCCGTGGCCCGCCACATCTTGCACCAACATCTGGACCGAACATTCCGGATCGCTTGGCCTGTATTCTAACCGCACCTCGACCTTCGGCAATCGTCTTATCACGTATCGCGCCTTCCGACACAACAGGCCAGTTCATACCCATCTCCGCCACGCCTCTCAGCTCCGCCGGGAAAAGCCCCTTTGTACCTACTGCCCAGCGGCGACGCCCGCCCACCCCGGCATTCTCCGATGCTTCACCGTATTCCCAAATCTCTTTTCAATTCCCATTCTCCCGCCCCCCTGCGGCCCGAGCGTGCTCTTTCGCCCAAGTCTCCAACTCTGCCGGCTTGGCGGCATAAGCGCCGGTGGTCAACACCATCACCGTCGCGGGATCACCGGCAAATGCATCCCACCAATAACGCGAGCCTTGCCCCCACAGTGGCCTCAACACTCCCCCACGAAACATCTTCGCCCGCGGCGTCACCCGTTTCAAAACCTGGCAGCGTGGCGGCCGCTGAAACGTAAAATGAGGCCTATCGTCGTTGCCATGCGGCAACCCCCAATTCAACGCCACCCCGGTGATCCATGCCGAATAATCTCTGGATACCTCCGGCATGATCCGTATCCCCCTCCGCCGCCATTGCTCCAACAGCGTCAGGTATCCTTCCGGCGTAAAGCTCGGATACGCCATCCCACCGGTATCCCAGAATGCCATACTCACACCATTCTCCGCCAGATTATCTCGCATCTTAAGCAGGTAGGATTGAGCCAAGGTGGCTTGAGACGCCATCGGCACCACCAGCGCCGGCAAGAACCTCTGATCCAGCTTCCAAGCCGCGGCGCTTTGGTCAACACGCGGCGAAAAACGCGGATCAATCAGCACGCCCAAGGGGATGCCAACTCTACTGGCTGCCTTTAATTGTTTGAACCAGGCGAGCCTTTCCGGAAACGGTTCATAAAAGCCCTTTCCATCAGGCGGCGCCCATTGAATATATCCCCGTGCCCCCAGCGATTTGGCCTGGGCCACCTGCTTCACCAGATCCGGAAACGGCCAGCCGGTGCAGGCCCATGGGCTTTCGGTTTTCAGCGCGGATGATTCCACCATGCCGTATCGCTTCATAGTGGGCGCTAGCCGCAGCTCGCGATATTCGTCTAGCGCAATATCCGGCATTCCCCGTGCATACGATCGCACATAAAAATCCAGCGTGGTCTGGCGTCCCTTGCTTAAATTCAGATAGCTATGCACCCGCGGCCGACACACGTTTCCATCTATATGCCAGGAACAACCCGACTGCCGCAGTCGGTCATCAAAAAAATCAACACTCACACCCGCCCCGCTCCGCGCATCATAAAACACCACCAGAGCCGAATAGCGGTAATAATCTTCCCCGTCATCGCCGTGGCCTGCCCGCCACGCATACCCCCTCCCACCGCAACAGGAATCGAGCACTCGGGTATCCGCCGGTGCCCGTGCGGTGAATTCCGGCAAATCAAAAGAGATCGTGCGAATATTAAACCGAAAGCCGTTGCCCACACGCAACCGCACATGCACGGGCTGATCACCCCGGCCAGCCTGGTGAATCTCTACCCAGACGCGCACACTGCCGTGGCCGCCAATCCATAGTTGCTCCAGCACAGAGTGTTTTTCACCGCTGGATTGGCACATAAAATCCGATACCCCAAACAGATCGCGGACCAGATGGCCCGCCTGGTTTAGATGGTCGGCCATCGCGTTGTGCGCCTGCAAAGCGGCGACGGTAAAGCCGCGTTGCCGGTCCGCCGCCGATACCAGCCGGAAACCTGTTCCAGACGCCTCCGCTCGTGCCGGGCCATACCCGCCGACCGCCGCGATACCGGCAAAGCCAGTGGCCACCAGAAATTTCCGCCGCGCTATCCGCCGCCCTTCTGCGTCTCTGAGGTTATGGTTATTTGTCATCCTGTTGATCCCGCAAAAAGACTCTCTTCCGGGATCAGCAGCCGTCCAGCCCGCCAACCAGAACGCCCACTGCCCGCCTTAGCTGCGATGATGTTTCGCCCATACATCAAACACCGACGCTCTAATCAGCGGTATGCCAAAGCCGCCGCCTCCCACCACATCCCACCAATACGTATTGCCCTGATGCGTGGTATTCGGGATATCGCCGCTGATAAACAACTTGGCTTTGGGCGTCACCCGCCGCCACACCTGGTACCGCGGTGGATGAGCCAACGAAAACAGCGGGCCGCCATAAACCGCTTCCTTGGCTTTCAACAAAGCGCCACGCAATTCAAACACGTTCAGGATGCCGGCATAGGTAGTCCCTGTGATAAACGCCGCATGATCGCGCACCGCCTCCTGCAAAATGGTGATGCCCCCCCTTTTCCACTGGTACAGCAAGTTAAGGTATTGCTCCACTGTGGCATGCTTGTACGGCAAACCACCCGTATCCCAAAACGCCATGCTCACGCCGTTGGCCACCAGGTTGTCCCGCATTTTAAGCAGGTAAGCCTCCGCCGACGCAGCGCCATAGGCCATTGGAGCGACATGATTCGGCAAATAGCGACGGTCCAGCGCCCAATGCTTGGCCCTTTGATCCAGTCGCGGTGATTCATTCGGGTCGATCAGCACCCCCAGCGGTATGCCAAGCTTGCTGGCTTTTTTTACCCCCGCAAACCACTCAAACCGCTCCGGAAAAGGTTCGTAATCCCCCTCACCGTC
This sequence comes from Planctomycetota bacterium, assembly GCA_021800165.1. GTDB lineage: Bacteria > Planctomycetota > Phycisphaerae > WQYP01 > WQYP01 > JABEVA01. Next base: position 42,201 of record JAJYZF010000016.1, read on the forward strand.
CGGGGCCGCCCACTGAATATAGCCATGCGAACCGAGCGCCTTGGCCCGGGCCACCGCCTTGACAATGTTGCCATCCAGCGGCCAGCCGCTGGAGGTCCACGGCCCGGTTGTTTCCAAGCGGCCTTCCGGAATACCGTAACGCGCCATCAGCGGCATCAGCCTTTGCGTGCGATAAGCATCCAGGGCCATATCCGGCAATCCTTGAGCATATTTCTTCATGCGAAAGCCAAAATCCGCGGCGCAGCCTTTATCCAAAACAAAGCAGTTGCAGTCCAACCAGGGCCGACATTCTTTTCCACTTACATTCCAATGCAGTTCAAAATTGCGCAGTCGGTCGTCAAAATACTCCACGCACACACCCGCCGTGCTCCGTTGGTCATAGTAAACCACCAGCGAAGACGATCGGAAATATCCCAAGCCATCGTTACAAACCCCGTCGCCCCAGTTCCAATCCCGCTCGCGTCCGCCGCCAAACGCATCCAGCACCCGCGTCTGCTCCGGAGCCGGCGCCGTAATCGTGGGCATCCGAAACGTGATGCTCTTGAGATCAAACGCCCACCCATTTTCCACCCGGGAATGAAAAACCAATTCTTGGCCGGGAGCCTGATGAATATCCGTGTACACACGCACATGACCGGTGGTATCGGCCCACACCTGCTCAACAACATTCCCCTGCGCACGGCTGGATTTACATACAAATTTCAGACCAAAGGTATCTTGAATTAAATGGCCGGAGGAATCCACATAAGCCGCCGGCTCCGGTCCCGGTTTGGCCGGCCCCCGTCCGATGCGATCCTTCAAGGGGTTCACCGCCACCGCCCCAAGAACCGCGAATCCATCCTTCTTATCCGCCGGCGAAGCCAGGCCAAACTCATAACCAAGGTGTAGCCCCTGTTCAGGAACCACCGCGTGCGGAACCGGTTGGCCATTCCACAGCGGCTGCGCCCGCAAAGTGCCCGCCCCCGCCGCACCAGCCGCAGCCAGCGCCGCCGACACCAAAAATTCACGCCGCGACATCGAACTCATTTTACACCCCATATTTCAGCACATTCCAGCAACCATCGTCGCCCACCCGCCGCACCGCCTAACCATCCCTATGCTCCTTAGCCCAGCTTACCAGTTGTGCCGGCTGCGGGACGTACACTCCTGCACTCAAAAGCAATATTGTTGTGGGATCGCCATTGAAGGCGTTCCACCAATGAGGATTACCTGCCAGCGTAGGCGGGTTGATACCGCCTCGGAACATTTTCACATTTGGCGTAACCCGCTTCAAAATCTGGCATCGTGGGGGGGTGGCAAAAGTAAAAAGTGGGCCACCATAGACTCGTGTGGAACTCGGAAGTCCCCAATTGAATGCGACGCCCGTTATCCAACTGCTGTGATCGCGGGAAGCCTCCGGCATAATGCTGATACCGGCTTGTTTCCATTGCCGCAACAAGGTCAAAAACTGTTCCGGAGTCCAGCCCTTATTGGGCAATCCTCCGGTATCCCAGTACGCCACCGTCACACCATTGGCGGCCAAGTTGTCGCGCATCTTCAGCAGATAGGCCTGCGAAGCGGCGGTACACGCCAGCGGGGTCATGCCCATTGGCACGTATTTCTGGTCCAGTTTCCAAGCCGCGGCGCTCTGCCCGATCATCGGCGAAAAATTCGGATCAATCAACACGCCCAACGGTACGCCCAGTTCACTGGCCTTTTTTACTCCCGAAAACCAGCCGATCCTCTCCGGAAATGGCTCATATTGTGGAATGCTCGGCGGGGCCCACTGAATATACCCTTTGGCCCCCAAAGATTTGCAATATTCCACCATTTTCGGCAAATTACCGCCATTGGGCCAACCACTTTGCGCCCACGGACTGGTAGCCTTAAACGCTGGCGACTCCGGCATGTCATAGCGTTTCATAAATGGTGCCAAACTGTAAGTACGGTAGTCGTCTAAGCCAATTTCCGGCATCCCATGGCTATAAGCGCGCATGCCAAAATCAAAAGTCGCCCTGCGCCCCTTTTGCAGCGAAAAATAACTGCAATCCAGCCGCGGCTGGCATTGCCCCCCATGCGTGTCCCAATGCAGTTCGAAGTTCCTCAGCAAATCGTCAAAATATTCGACTGCCACCCCCGCCGTGCTGCGCCGATCATAAAATGCCGCTACGGACGAATACCGGTAGTACCCTAGGCCATCATTGGCCCTTCCGTTCGCCCACCTCCGCTCCCGACCGCCGCAACATCCGTCCAGGACGGCGGAATGTTGCGGATCAGGACACAGCACCATCGGTAACTGAAACGTAAGCCCTCTGATGTTGAAGGCCCAGCCATTGTAAACTTCCACACGAAACCGCAGCGCGTCGCCTTTTTGATCAATCCGCGCATGAATATGCACGTGCCCGTCGGTGTCCTGCCATACCTGTTCCCATGTGCCGCCCTGGCCGCGTCTGGCCTTGCACACAAATTTGATATTAAAACTCTCTTCCACCAGGTGGCCACCGGTACCCATCGCCGCTGGCATGGGTACGCCCAGCCGCTTGCCATGCTTGGCCTTAGCCCCAATATGATCACCCATCGGGTTGTGGACCGAGGCCCCCTTCACCGCAAAGCCCAGAAGCCTGTCCATGGGAGAAACCACTCGCCATCCCCTTCCAGCACCCACCGCCACGGCAGTATCCGTCGGCGAAGCCGCCGCCACATACGGCCCGGCCGCCACCGTCGCCGCAACCGCGCCGGCCACCACAAGAAAATCCCGGCGGCTCATCGCGTCCTCCGATACGTACGACCGTCGGCGCGTTACTGCCATTATCAACTCCTGCAATTAAAATCACCCACCCCTCCGCAGCGCGTCGGTGGTGGATTAACACAAATTACGTCCCGCTGTGAAACGAAAACTTTTTGATATTCTCCGTTGCCTGGCACGCCGTGGTCCCACCGGTGATACCCACCCAGCCGGTTTTGGATCCCAGCAGCTTGGTGATGCTTTCCGGCAGTTTCACCTTATAGCTGTAGACGCCGGTACCATTGGCCTTAAGCCCACCGTGTGCCTGCACCGCCTTGAACGTTAAACGGTTTTTACCATCGTAGGAAATAGTAATCTTCACCGGGGCATTAAATGCGCTGAAATTCACCGTACCTGTGGAATGCAGACCTGACAAACCGGATGGATAATAATCAGGCCGTTTCACCCCCCCCTTCGGACTCTGATAAGAACAGGCCAACCCCACGTTGTTGTACTGCCATTTTTTCCCCGTGTAGTAGCAGTCCGTGCGAATGCCGATCCCCACACTGGCGGCCGGCATGGTTTGTTGCGGCCATTTTCCCATCAATATCCCGCGCCCGTTCCAAGCCGGACTGATCAAATGAGTTCCCGCCGGGTTATTCTCAAGCACAACAAAAAAGCCCGATCCCGGAGCCCCGGCCACACCCTTGGCCAGCGCCGTGGGACCGTGATAATTTTTAGACGGCATGTCCCAGATGAACTCCATGGTCCAAGGCTTGCCCACCACCTGCTTGGCGTCAAACCACACCGCCGCACTCGCACCCTGGTCCGCCCAGTGCGTCAGGTTGATCAGGGGACTGCGACTATATCTAAAGGCCGGTGGGGCCTCGCCACCTTTGTAGGAAGCAACAGTCGGCGGCAAGAACGTATTGTATTTGTTGGCCGCTCCCTCTATATAATTTATCGTAACCGTGCCATTATCATACGAATAGAGTTTTTTACTGGGTGTGGATGGCGGAGACTTTGTAAAATCCGCGGGCGTCGCCGATCTACCGAACCCCGCTAAATCCGCCTGAGCAGCGGAAGTGGGCATGCAGATCGCCGCCCCGACCAGACATGTTCCCACCAACACCACATGTTGCCATCTCTCGGTATGTCGCACCCGTGCCCTTGACATAATTTTCCTTTCCGAGTCTTCGCTATACGCGCCATCCACGACCGCCAGTCGCGCCGCAGGTATTTCAGAATATAGCAGGAGATCAACCTGGTTTCAAATCACAGCATATCCGCCCGGCTTCACCGCAGCCGTCGCCCAGGCCATGCAATCAAGCCCAGCCCACCAAAGGCCAGCAGGCTAACCGTGCCCGGCTCGGGCAATGTGCTACCACCGGTTACCAAAGTAAAGTTACTGATGCTCTCATTGGCCTGATTCCCCGAGTTCCCACCGGTAATGCCCACCCATCCACCCGGCCCCCCAAGCAAGTCAGCCAGCGTGGTGGGCAACGCCAAGCTGTATTCGAAGGCGTCGGCCCCCGCGTTTTGCGTCGCCAAAAACGTGAGCGTTCGGTTGCCGTCATACGAAATAGTCACATGCACTGGCGTACTGAAGGCATCAAAATTGACTGTCCCGGTGGATCCAGGCCCAGCCCCATCCGGATTTTCCACAATCTGATTCACGCTGCCACCTGCGCTCTGATACGCTACTGTCAGCCCATAATCACTTGCCGGCACCACCTCTCCCGTGCTGGAATTATAATTGCCCGTATTGTTCACGCCGATACCCACGCTCGCCGCCGGTGCCTGGCCCGTGTAGCCGTCAATAAATCCCCGGCTGCCGCCATCCCAACCACCCGTAGTCAAACCCGAAACGGTAGGAAACAGTTGCGTGCCGGCGCTGTTGTTCTGCACCACAAAAAAGAAACCCAAGCCCGGATATTTATCATTGCCCAAGCCCGACGATTGCATATTCCAATCAAAATTGGCCGTCCATGGCCCCCCCACCGCCTGCTTGGCGTCAAACCAGGCCGCAGCGCTATCACCCATCGTACCCGCATACGTGAGATTAAATAATTCCGCCCCGGTATTCCCCCCGTTATCCGGCACCGTTGGCGGCACAAATGTGTTGTAGCTGTTGACGGTGGATTCCTGATACACCGCGGTAAAAGTCCCGTTGTCATAGGAATAAACATTATTGTTCGGGGCCGTCGGGGCCGGATTGGCGTAATCCGCCGGCACCGTGCTCACGCCAAAGCCGGAAAGATCCGCCCGCGCGGATCGCCACCCCCCGGCCAGCATCAGCAATCCGGCCATCACACCAGCCGCACTGGAAAGCACCGGCTTGACTGTAGCGCGGCCCTTTAAGCCCATTACCAATTGTTTTCTCATAACGCTCTCCTTAAATGATCAAGCCCCAACCATCACGCCACCCGACGCCGCGGCATCAGAAACAGCCCCAACCCAACACCCAATATCCACACCGATCCCGGTTCCGGCACGGCCGCAATGGCGGCCTGCGCATCGGTCAAGTTCATCAGCGCCTGAATCTGCGGCAGGTAATACGGCACCAGCACAGCTCCCGATTCATAACCATTGATGAAGCTGTTGGTACCAACCAATGCCAGCGCGCCATCGACTACGGCAAATTCCGGTCCACCCGAATCGCCCGGCTGCAAATATGCTTCCTCAAGCCCGCCGGGCAGCGGATCAAAACCATCCGAATACAGCGACTCCGAAATTTCCGTCCCGTTTTGCACTCCCAACGGCTGCATTGCGGTAGCGGCAATATGGTTGTAACCCAGCCGGTTCGGCACGCCGTATACATAAATACCAAGTCCGTCATAATTACCACTGGCGCTATAGGCGATAGGGTAATACGCAATATCCGCCGAAGCCGGTATCGGCGCAGTTAATTCACCCAGCCACAAATCGGTATAGTTGCCGGCCGCATCGATAATCGGCGTGCCGCTGGCCACGATGCCCGTGTAGCTTGGCCCGTTGGCGTTGTTGGTGCTATAAAAGGTTAAAGCCGTTCCCGGCCCCGGATACGCGTGCGAAGCGCTGACAAAATACTGCGGTGATATCATCGTGCCCCAAACGCCCGTCCCCGCGGCTCCACTGGAATTGCCCACCCCCGAAAAATTATAGCCCTCCCCTAAAAAGCTCGTACTGTTATTAAACCGGTCGTTAACGCTCGGCGAATACCCCTGCACCTGCATGTCCGCCCCGCACCGCCCCGCACCCACCAGTAGCATCACGCCGACCGCCGCCAGCAAAACACCCCGCGCCACTGCAAACCTCCGTATGCCGCCATCAATCCTCTCCATAAAATAATTTAAGATATATATATTACAATATGTTTTTTCGGTCTCCATACTGTACTCCTCACATCCATTGCCAATCACCAGACCATTACGGCAACGTCGGCACCGTTGTCGGCGTCACCCAGCCCTGGCACCAGTTCTGCTTCCACAAATCCGCCAGCTTGACCGAAGCCGCATGCCCGTCCAGGTACGAAACATTAATCGAACCACCATGACGGTTGATATCCAGCCGCCACATCTGCGGGTACGGTACATAGCTTGATACGCCGTAATCGCCGTTCAGGTTCGCCGGAGGCGGTGCGCTAGGCCCCCAGTAAGACGACCCCGGCTCATACCATGGCGAAGCATCCAGGTAAATACAATCAAAAAATACCGGTATTGTCGCGCTGCTCACGCTGGCGCTGCTTAGATTCGCCGGCCATGGATCATTAGCCCCCAGACACACTTCCCAGCCTGACGGCGGCGCCGGATTGTACAACCAGGCGTTAAAGCCGTAACTGCCCACATATTTCGCCGGGAATGGATAACCCCAGCCATCCGTCCAACTTTGCGTGGAAGTACCCCAACCCAAAGACGTCCAGTTAAAAGGTTCGCTGGTGGTGGTGGATGGACACACCAGCACCGGCGCACTCTGAAAATTCACATTGTTCCAAGTCGTTTGATTCGGTTGTACGGCACTGTAGTAATTTTGCAGATACGCCGGCCAATAATAGTCCGCCCAGGTGCCAATGGACGGATCTGTCGCCGCGGTCGGCAGCGGCTGCCACGAAATGGTCTGGCCGTCGTAATCGCTTTGGTATTCCTGAAAAGCCGTGCCCAGTTGGCGCTCGTTAGACAGGCATACCACCGAATCCGCATCTTGCCGCGCTGCCGCCAGCGCCGGCAGCAGCAGGGCTATCAAAATGGCGATAATGGAAATCACCACCAAAAGTTCAACCAGCGTAAAACCACGATCCCAGCGTGCCGAGGACCGCCAGAGGAGAGAATGACGCTCGGCGGAAGAATCAAATGAGCCTATTTCCATGTTCGTGCTCCACCAAAGCCAACATGCCGACATGCCCACCGCGCCCCTTCTTGCGCTCGTTGCCCCGATGCTCACCCGGCCGCCGTCAAGCCAAGCTCCCCGCCGACGCGATAACGGCGGCGGGAAGCTACATATTGGCCTACGCCGTTCGCCGCCGCTTCAACATTAGCAGCCCCAAACCACCGAGACCAAGCAATCTCAAATTCGCCGTTTCCGGGACCGGGGTAATTTGCAAACCGGATACGGTTGCCTCGCTCCCGTATTCGGTGCTCGATCCGGTTCCCGAATAAATGTAAGCAAGCGAAATATTGCCGTTCGCATCCGGAGCCAGAGTGAATTTGTAATAATCATTACCCGAAACCCACGCGGAGGTGTTGGCGTCGGTGTACGTGTTGACGGTGCCTGTTAGTACGGTGGCACCGGTGACGGTATAGGTGGTGTCATCCTGCCCATTTTCAACGTAGAGATTATATTCCAGCGACGGATCCAGTCCACCAATAGTCGCAAAGACTACGTTTCCTCTGAAAGGGCTGACAGTTGTCCCGTACGTCCCCATGTTACCGTTGAGCAGGTTAAAATTCACGGTCGTGGACGGACTTAAGTACGGTACGTCGTTGGCCCCATTGCTGCCAATGTATGTCCCGCTACCGCCCCCGGTTCCGGCTACGGTAAGCGTTGCACCGCTCGCACCGCCCGTTACGTTGTCAACGCCAACCCCCGTTGAGCCAGTCGTCACATTAACCGCCACAGTGTTGGTGGTACTGCCTTCCGTTACGGTGTTCCAATAGTCTGTAGCTAAACCGATCACTCCTGCGCCACTCGCTTGGCCGCTGACAGTCGACTGGTTAGTGCCATAAAACTGCACGTCGACCAACCCACTGGTAAACGCTGCATTGGCCGCATGGCCACCCATAGCCATCGCCGCCGCCCCGATGGCCGCCGCCCCCAGGGCCCACACCATCCCGTTGCTCTTGACCCGTTCGGTCCCGTTGTTGGTAAGCATAACACTCTCCTTATAAAAAATGCGCTTACTATCTCACCGCGATTCGCTTACCGCGATACACCGCCCGGCAAACCGCCTCGCCTAAAACGCCATTAAACCGTGCATTACTATAACACACGCCCAAGCCCGTGTCAAGTTGCACACCCAAACCAGAGTATACCATACGAAGCCCAGCCATTGCAACCCAATTCTAACTTAAAAATTCTCGGCCCCAATTCGCACCACCGCGCCTTGACTGCCCAACATCCACCCCAACACAATATACCAACTCAACCTCGTTTCCCGTTCCCACCCGTCCTGCCATCGCCCCCCGCCGCACCGCCTAACGAGATACTATCAAAAGTTGTGGACGGAGTAAAAGAGGCAGCGTAACCTAAAGGTTGGTTTCAATGTTCTTTTTTAGGAGTACGCCACCATGAGTAATAGTATGAACGAAAACATGAAGTTGGCAATCCCCTTCGCCGGTGATGCTTTGACCGAGGTGATCGCGCAAAGCGCCAAGGAGATTCTGGCCGCCGCCGTACAGGCGGAAGCCAGACAATGGATTGCCGAACGCTCTGATCTTCGGGACCAGCGTGGCCACCGTCTGGTGGTGGCCAACGGCTATCTGCCGGAGCGGCAGGTTCTTACCGGTATTGGGCCAGTGTCGATCAAACAGCCCCGCATCGAAGATCGGCGTCCCGCGGAACAGCGCGAAAAGCTCAATCGCCGGATACTGCCTGCGTATCTGCGTCGCACCAGCAGTATTGATGAAGCCATCCCCTGGATGTATCTCTATGGCATAAGCACCAACGACATGGGGGATTCGCTCAAGGCTCTACTGGGACCCGCCATTGAGCATTTATCGCCCCATACCGTCAGCCGGCTGGTCAGCCAGTGGCAAACGCAATATGCCCACTGGAACCAACGTTCTCTGGCGGATGGACAGTACGTGTATCTCTGGGCGGATGGGGTGCATTTCAATGTACGTCTGGGCGATGACAATTCCGCCTGTATTCTGGTGATTCTGGGAGCCACGGCGGATGGAAACAAGGAGATTCTGGCCATCGCCGACGGCTACCGGGAAAGTGCGCAATCCTGGAAGGCCGTGCTTCTGGACCTGAAGAACCGCGGACTGCAGGCACCAAAACTGGCGATTGGAGATGGTGCCATGGGTTTCTGGGCGGCCATGGAAGAGGTGTACCCGTCCACAAAAGGCCAGCGCTGCTGGGTGCACAAAACGCTCAATGTATTGAGCTATTTTCCGAAGAATCTGCATGGTCAGGCCAGGGACAAGATACATCAGATTTGGATGGCGGCAACGGAAGCGGATGCCCACAAGGCCTTTGATCTGTTCGTGCAAACCTACCAGGCTAAATACCCCAAAGCAGTAGCATGCTTAGGCAAAGATCGTGAAGCGTTATTGGCTTTTTATTATTTTCCAGCAGAGCATTGGGTGCATATCCGCACCACCAATCCGATCGAAAGTATCTTTTCAACTGTGCGGTTACGCCACGACAAGACGCGGAACAATGCCAGTCGGAAAGCCTGTCTGGCGATGGTATTCAAGCTATGTCAGAGTGCCCAGAGGGGCTTTCAGAGACTCAATGGCTCGGAATTAATCCCGGAGGTATTGGCCGGAATCAAATTCGAAAACGGAGTCAAACAAATTGCCGCCTGATTGCCCCAATCCACAACATTTGACAGTAACTCCCGCCTAACCATGCCCATGCTCCTTAGCCCACTGGCCCAACTCCGATTTTGCCGGCTCATTGTTGGCACCCAGTAAAAACATCGTGGTGCCATCCGTTTCCATCGCCTCCCACCAATGCCGCTGGCCCGTGCCCAACAACGTCGCCGCCGTTACCCCACCCCGAAACATCTTCACATTGGGGGTCACACGCCGCAGCACTTGACAGCGGGGCGGATGATCAAACGTAAACTGTGGACCGCCATACACCTTCACCGAATCCGGCAAATTCCAGTTGATCGCCACACCCGTAATCCACCCGGTATGGTCCCGCGAAACCTCCGGCATAATGCTGATTCCGCCCTGTTTGAACCGCCGCAACAGCGTGAGGTTTTGCTCCGCTGTGGCAAAACCGTAGGGCAGGCCGCCCGTATCCCAAAACGCCACCCGCACGCCGTTGGCCGCCAGATTATTCCGCACGCGCAACAGGTAAGATTCCGCCATCGGATTGCCATAAGCCATCGGGGCCGCACGATCGGGAAGGAACTTTTTATCCAATGCCCAGTGGGCGGCGTTTTGATCGATTCGCGGCGAAAAATTCGGATCAATCAATACCCCCATGATCATACCCGACCGGCTGGCCTGCTTCACCTGGGCAAACCACGACAACCGCTGGGGAAATGGCTCATAAATACCCTGTCCATCCGGCGGCGCCCATTGAATATACCCATGGGCACCCAGCGCCTTGCATTGGGCCACCTTTTTTTCCAGACTGGGAAATGGCCAGCCCGTGGCCGCCCAGGGATTACTGGTGGCAAACACCGGCGATTCCGGAATCTCATAACGGGCCATGAATGGCACCAGACGCTCCTGCCGATAATCATCCATCGCAATTTCCGGCATGCCGTGGCTGTAGTCACGCAGGCGAAAGCCAAATTCGGCACTCTGGCCCTTTTCAATGGTAAAGCAACCGGAGTCCAGCCATGGACGACACTCATCGCCCCGCGTTTGCCAGTGCAACTCAAAATTGCGCAACTCCTCATCAAAATATTCCACGCACACCCCGGCGGTGCTCCGCCGGTCATAAAACATCACCAGCGATGAATACCGGTAATAACCCAAACCATCATTGCCCACTTCATTTTGCCACACCCGCTCCCGTCCGCCGCAGCACGCATCCAGGATCGCCCCGTGCGCAGGATATGGCGCGGTAAATGCCGGCAGGTCAAAGTTAATGCCCCGAATCGAGAATCCGTACCCATTTTCCACGCGGATTTTGAAATCCAGATTGCGTCCGTGTTGCCGCACTCGCGCATGAATCCGCACCTGCCCCCCCGCATCCTGCCACAGTTGCTCCAGCACCCCGCCCTTTTGCCCACTGGATTTACATACGCACCGGACCGTAAAAACATCTTGCGCCAAATGCCCCTTGCTATTGATATGGTCCCCCATCGCGTGGTGCGCTTGCACACTACGCACGGCGAATCCGCGGGTCTTATCCGCCGGCGCAACGATCTGAAACTCACGCCCCGCGTGCAGCAATTGACCGGCAACGCCGCGTGTACCCGCCGCGCCGGCCGCCGCCCCCGCGATTCCCGCGATGGCCAAAAACTTACGCCGCGAAACACCCGCCGCATCGCGTCTGGTCTCCCCCGTCCAACCGTTGCCGCACTTGTTTGCATCCATCATAATTACATCCCTTTGTCTCGACCATGTTCTTTGGCCCAGGTTTCAAGCTCACCGTTGGCGTCCACACACAAAACCGGCACGCTCACGCCATCGTCTTCCAACACATCCCACCAATATCGACCGGCCCGTTGTTCCACTTTTCCCACACCACCTCGAAACATCCGGGCGTGGGGTGTCACGCGCCGCAACACCGGATACCGCGGTGGATCACCAAATGGAAACGCCCGGCCATAATACCACCCCAGCGTGGCCCCGGTCACCCACGCTGTAAAATCTTGCGCGCCTTCTGTAATAATCATGATGCCGGCCTTTTTCCATTGATATAAAAGTGTTAAATACTGCTCCGGCGTAGTGTTGCACTGCTGGTTATAGCCGTTATAGCCGCCGCAATCCCAATAGGCTACGCTCACCCCGTTGGTCGCTAGATTATCACGCATTTTATACAAGAAGGACTGCGCTTCGGGCCGGGCCACCGCCATCGGCACCACCCGGTTTGGCACAAATTTCCGGTCCAACGCCCAATGCGCCGCGCTTTGATCGATCCGCGGAGAATACCACGGATTGATCAGCACGCCCACCGGAATACCCAACTTACTGGCCGCTTTCATCTGCACAAACCACTCAAGTCGCTCCGGAAATGGTTCGTAATAGCCCTGCCCATCCGGCGGTGCCCATTGAATGTAACCGTTCGCCCCCAGCGACTTGCAGTAGGCCACGTCCTTGACCAGATCATTCTTCGGAAAAGGCCAGCCGCTGCTCGCCCATGGACCTGTGGTTTCATAAGGGGGAGCTTCCGGAATCCCCAGCCCAGCCATAAACGGCACCAGCCGTTGCCGACGATAGTCATCCAGCGCCGCCTCCGGCAGCCCCTGTCGATAAGAGGTCATGCAAAAAACCACGTCGGCGGTCTTACCCTTTTCCAATCCCAGCGTGTAACCCAAAAAGGGCTGAAAGCCCGCCGGATCGGCGAACCAGAACACGCCGGATTGGGCATGACGCAAAAGTCGGTCGAAATATTCCACACACATACCTTCGCCGCTGCGGCTGTCAAAAAACACCGCCAGCGGCGAATACCCTCCACCCCCGCATTGACCAAAACCATGCCCACCCAAGCGCCGAATGTTGCCTCCCCAGTACGTGTCCATGACCGCAATACCCTCGCCCGGCACGATACGCAAGGGCAAACGGAAATTAATTGTCCGGATGTCGAACGCATAACCATTTTCCACCCGCAAACGCACCGTTACCCGCTCTCCCGCCGCAGCCAGTTGCGCCGGCAGCAGCGCCGCCTCCACCGGATCCCTCTTCGGATATTGCTCGCTGCAAATGCTCACCTGCACCTGCACATGGCCGCCGACATCCTGCCACATCTGCTCCCATGCCCCCCGCCGCCCCCGGCTGGATTTGCAAACAAACTTCCTGATCTCAAAAAGTCTTGGCTCCAGATGCCCCTTCGCATCCAGCCGATCCCCCAATGGATCGTGCGCTTTGACGCTCTCCACCGCAAAGCCGTGCTGAATATCGGTGGGCGGATAAAATTGCCCCCATCCGCCGCGTCTGCTATTGGTCGTCGCCATAAGCCTACTCCTTAAGAAGGTCCGCGCCGCCCTCTACTTTCTACTTTCACTCCTCCCGCGCAGCCACCCATTGCGCCGTCTTCCTTGGCCACGCCTGTTTACCAACTCACCTTTCTCACGCAGCGCTCCGCCAAGCTAATGATTTCGCACCAGTGCGATAAGCCGCACGCCATACGGACCGATGTTCAACGCAATGACATTGCCGTCCACCGGAATTGGCAGCGTTCCCAAGCTTTCGGCGTTATAAGCTTTGAATCCATTTTCTTTCAAGCCCAATGCCGCCAAATTCAACTTAACCTTAACTTGGCCCTTGATCGACCCCAGTGTGCGCGCATAGCCGCTGTTATTAAGCACCACCACCAGCGCTTTACCCAGGTCCGGTTTCAGGTAAACGCTGCATCGCGTAGCCCATCCCGCGTTAGCCGCCGGATTTTTCCGCCACCAGGGCAAAAACCGCACGTCCTTAGCCGCGATGTTCCACCAATCCACTGCGGGCATAAATATCCCGCTGTAGCCCCCGATGTCACCCCATCCCCAGATATCGTTAAGCATAAACAGTCCCATCACCATGCGGGCATTTTGCACCCGCACGCTGGCTATGCCCCCGTTCGGAAATGATTTGTTGTTGAGCACCCAGTCCACATAGCGTGAATCCATCATCGGAACCTGTCCGAACATCCGATTGCTGAACGTACAACGCAGCAGATTATCCGTCAGCGCAGCGCGAATACCGTGTGTCACCATCTTGTGCAGGATGTCCGTCCAGCCCATGAACTCGCCGTCCAGGGTAACGTTGCAGAAGCTTTGCACCGGCATGAGCAAACAGGTGGACCGATGAACCCAGATGATGCCGTTTCTGCCGCGATGATCCAGCATCACCGCATACATCCGCCGCGCCATGCGACGCGCCGCCAGAATCGGATACGTGGGCTTGACGCGTCCGTGGCCGGCGTCGTAGCCGAAGCCCGCCATCCGGTTGGAAGACGGCATGTTGCCCGCATCGCCGTCAATGTAAATCCCGGCCGCGGGGTAATGCGCTAAAAACTTGTTCAACTGCCATACGTAATGATCCACAAAACTCGGCGACGGATTGACATTTTCCGTGGCCCAGCCCGGAGCACTGCCAATTTGACCGCTTTCCGGAACTATTCCCCATTCCGGAGCAAACTCTTTCCACAGCGGCATCAACTTCCTGGGATTCTTTTGCGCAAACGCGCGAATGCCACAAAAATCAGTGCTCGTAAATGGACACCAGGCTCGGTAGCGCCCGGGTTCAAAGGGCTTCTGTAAGATTCCCGGACCGGGGACGAGCCACGCCGGCGAAACCGACCACCATGAATAATCCAATTGCAAACACCGCCACGGACGGCCGATGCCCTGCCGATACCTGTCCGGCGGACTGTTGCTCCATCCACGCCATCCACGAGGCATTGCCCGTACTGGGGTGCCCATCAGCCCAAAGGCGATGGTAAAATGACGGGGCATCGTAGCCGTCTGGCCGATCACGTTCATGACTATACGCCCCCCTCCGCCCGTCACCGGTAGCACCTCCATTTGCTTATTGGGATCCGCATTGTGCCAGTACTGATCCGACTGGGCAAACCATTCCAACCCCGCGCTGGTGCCGCCCACAAAAATATACGCCAGATACGGCATAAATGGGTGGCTCCAGCGCCGCGTTGGAAAGGCATTGCTGCGACGTGTGTCGTACTGCATAAACAAGCTATGTTGCGCATTGATCGGCACACGCACCTTCAGCGGACCGATTTGCTCCTTGTGCCCCGCCGCAAACGCAAAGCTGCTCCACAAAAATCCGTCATAATCCACCCGCGTCGTGGCCACCACGCGGTAAGGCCCCGCATGCCCCACCGACCTTAACACCACCCGCGCCGGGCCATGGCTTACCACCTGCGCCGGACCGAAGACTACCGTCGATTTTCCCAAAACCCAGTGCACCGGACCGGAAAGAAGCTCCTGGCCCCGGCTGACCATGGAAGTAGGCAGCGGCCCCCCAAAAAAATCGTACGCACGGCCCCATAGGCTTACCGTCGGACCATGCGGCGTAGCGGTTAATCGGATCGGTGTCCATGGCCACAGAACCACATCCTTATCCCCGAGCTTATTGCCCATCCAGCGCGGATGCACCTTCTTAAAACTCAGGGCGGGCGTGTGAAAACCAGTCTGGGCTATACCGCTGACATAATACCTGCCCACCGGCAGATCCGAAAAATGTACTGTGGCTTTTGTCTGAACTTTTTTCCCCGACAACGCAAAAGCCTGCTGGGCCACCGTTTTTCCGGCGGCATTTTTAACCACAATACGACCCAGCCTTGGCCCCCGCCCCGGCATGACCACATTCACCGCCAAGATCGACGCCGTTTGATAGAATTTCGCGTAAATAGCCAAGTGCCTGCCGCGGCTGGCTAAAGCCCATCGCCGCGCCCCCATCTGATAAATTTTCTTGGCTTGTTCCGCTAAAACAAAGCTCTTCAAGACCGTCACTTTCGCCAGTAGACTTTTCCATGGCTTAGCCGCCAGCGGCCTGGCCTTGACTCCGGTATATGGTTCCCAATAGGCCCGGGCGATTTTCTTGTCCCATCCCAGATAAATGCGATTGCCCAAATGACGGAGAAAAATTGCGGAATCACGCACCACACCCCGGCGCTGGCCGTTCAGGTACATCGCGTCGTACCCCTTCCGCCAGGTAATAATATAGTTATACCACTTGCCGGGACCCAGCACGCTTGCTAAATCGCGGGCCATCCTCAGCGGTGCCGTGCAGCCGATACCGGTCGGAAAGCCACTGATCAGATGGCCATGGTTGTACCACGCCAGCAGCAAGTCCCCAAACGGGTAAAATGTTTGTACCACCAGTTGCTGGGCCTTGCGGCCGCCGTTGGTATGCATCAACACCTGCAAGGCATTGCCGTTGGAGCCGTCCCAATTCACCGGCGATAGCCATAGGCTGATTGTCCCCTGACGCGGATTCAAATTGCCTTTCAATTTGTATACCAACGCATCTCTGCCATTGCGCAACTCCACCGCCTTGCCGCCCTGCGGACCCGCCACAATCCGCGGATGACCAATGATTTTTACCGGAACCGGATCGCCCCCCGCAATCGTGGCCTTGAAACCGTGTGCGAAATTAAGGTATAACCCCACATCTTTACTGGAAGCCGCAGCCGAATTTACCCTGACCGCCACCGACAACGCCACCGTGAGGCCCACTACGATTTTGCCCCATGTCGGCCACCGAATTGATGCTAGCATTAAACGAACTCCGTTAATACACCCACTAACGACACCGAAATCCCGATGCCGCACGAACTGCCAATCAGGCACCATCCCCCCGTCTGCTGCTCACCTCTCTCGCGCAGCGCCGTGTTACGGCAACGTCGGCAACGGACTAGGCGTTTTCCAGCCTTCACACCAGTTTTTAGTGTAAAGCTGGGTCAGCGGCACGCTCGCGGCATGCCCATCCAGATACACCACATTGTTTACTCCCTGATGCCGATCTAAATCCAATCGCCACATCGAGGGAAATGGAGTCCACGCCGTGAGCGCGAAGCTGCCCTTTAGATCAGATGGTGGCCCATAGGTGGAAGGATCCTGATACCACGGCGAGTCGTCCAGGGACATGCTGTCTGAAAAAACCGGCACGCTTGCCGAGCTTACGTTAATACTGGCGATATGTTCCGGCCATGGATCCCACCAGCCCACTTCCCAAGCCGGCGGCGGCCCGGGACTGTACAGCCAGCCGTTAAATCCATAACTGCCGTAGCGATAGACGTTGTCATAAAGGGGATAGCTGCTGTTATACCACGATCCAGCCGTCCACGCTTCATTGGTGGATCCCCATCCCCAGGAAACGGTGTTAAAAGGCAGAGTTACGCTCGCCGACGGGCAAAGCAATACCGGTGGGCTTTGCGCCCCATCCGGATTGCTGCCCCAATAAGGTTCCAGCGAATGCACCCAGAAGTTCGCCGAGTAAACCCACCCCAAGGTATCCCCTTGGTTGGTGGTCACGTACATCTGATAAGCCAGACCCAGTTGGCGCTCGTTGGACAGGCATACCGCGGTGTTGGCCTCCTGCCGAGCCGCCGCCAGCGCCGGCAGCAGCAGGGCTATCAAAATGGCGATAATGGAAATCACCACCAAAAGTTCGACCAGCGTAAAACCACGCTCCCGCCGTGCCGAGGACCGCAAGACGGGAGAACGACGCCCAGTGGAAAAGTCAAATGCGCCTATTTCCATGTTCGTGCTCCAGTAAAGCCAACATGCCCACACGCCCGCCGCGCCCGTCCTTGTGCTCGTTTCTCCGATGCTCAACCGGCCGCCGTCAAGCCAAGCTCACCGCCGACGCAATAACGGCGGCGGTGAGTTCTCTTACCAGCCTACGCCGTTCGCCGCCGCTTCACCAGCAGCATCCCCAAACCGCCCGCCGCCAGCAATCCCAGCGCCCCCGGTTCGGGAGTCGCGATAACTTGGAACCCATCCAGTGCTGCTCGAGAGCCACTGTTTCCAACCGCAACTGTAATATTCAACGTGGTTCCTGTTATTCCCGTAAATTCCACGTAATTACCGACGGTAGAGGCCGTGGCAAGGGTAAAGGTACCAGAATCGACGAAACTATTATTCGGATTACTGCTACCCGTATTACTAAGCTTAACATTGCTTAGCGTAGCTCCATTAACCGTGTAATCGGCCACGTCCGTATAGCTACTATTGGCCGAATTTACATAAAGGATCACGTCATACGGCGTGGTTCCGGTTCCAGCAATGCTTGTTGGAAGACTGCTCACCGTCACTGTCGCGTCCGGACCGTAGGTAGCGCTGTAATTGCCCGACCCAGTCGACGGGTAGCCGACATCAAGGTAGCTCTCTTGCAGATATACGTTCTGTTGCTCTTGGGTTGAAATTCCATTGGACGGCAACGCTCCCGAACCCACCAGCCCGGGTGCCCCGAAGGAAAGCAAAGTGCCGCTGGCGGAACTGCCATCGCTCAAGACCAAGTTGCCCACATTATTACCGGCTCCCGGATAATTCCCGCTGCCATTGGCCGGGTTATCCACGTTGTTCCAGTTGGCCTGAGCCACGTAACCCGCCGTTCCGGTGACCGCTGTTGTTTGGGTACTTGTAGTGTGTTGCCAGAAATGTACGCCTAGCATCGCCGCATTGGCCGCCTGGCCACCCATAGCCATCGCCGCCGCCCCGATGGCTGCGGCCCCCAAGGCCCACACCATCCCGTTGCTCTTGACCCTCTCGGTCCCGTTGTTGGTAAGCATAACACTCTCCTTATAAAAAATGCGCTTACTATCTCACCGCGATTCGCTTACCGCGATACACCGCCCGGCAAACCGCCTCGCCTAAAACGCCATTAAACCGTGAATCACCATAACACACGCCCAGGCCCGTGTCAAGTCGCACCCTCAACCAGAGTACACCACACGAAGCCCAACCATTGCAACCCAATTCTCCCCCCCCAAAAAAACTCTCAGCCTCAGTTCGCACCACTGCGCCCTGGCCGCCCAACATCCACCCCAATACAATATACCAACCCAGCCCCGCCTGCCAAGCCCCTCCGCGGAAAATCAGGGCGGCGCGAAGCTACATATTGGCCTACGCCGTTCGCCGCCGCTTCACCAGCAGCATCCCCAAACCGCCCGCCGCCAGCAACCCCAGCGCCCCCGGTTCGGGAACAGCATCGAAGGCGATCCCGCCCGTGACGGCTTGGTAGTTGGTTGAGGCCACGGTATCAGCCAGCGTGAACACATCGCCCGCTGCCGCTCCGACGATGTCGAAATGGTAGAACGCATATTGTGTGTTGTACACCCGATTGTCCAATGTGGATGCCAGCATCGTAACCGATCCGGGGCTGTAAACGCCCGTGGCCACGTCGCCGCTAAGCAAATCCACCGCCCCGCCATTGTTGGAAATAGTTCCCCCAATGTCGTCCAGGACGCTGAACTCAAAATTGCTCGGAGCGCCCGCACCAAGCGTAATCGTCAGCAGTGTGGCAACATTTCCGGGGACGTTACTTATATTATTGGTAGTTGTGCCAGAATTGTTATATGTGCCAACATGGTACTCAGTACCATTAATGGTCATGTTCGGATAATTAACCCCCTGGTAGCCGTAGTTTCCCTCCAAGGCCACCGTGGCCCATGAGACGGGGTTGCTAAACGTGTTGGTGAATGTGCTGTTGGAACTGCTTGGGGTATAGGTACCGTTACCCGACCCGGTGGCGGTTGGAACAGTGCCGTAAAAGATGTAACCAAGATCGCCGGGCGGCGGCACCGTAGCGGACTGAGTGGTGAAGGAAGTAACGCCCGCCGAGGTCGCCGTCATAGTGGCCCGCGCCACGTGCGGCGTTGCCGCCAGCACCGCCGCCAGCGCCGCAGTCCCAATCCCCAGCAACAAAAAGTTGGCTTTGACCCTCTCGGCCCCGTTGTTGGTAAGCATAACACTCTCCTTATAAAAAATGCGATTACCATCTCACCACGATTCGTTTACCACGCTACATCGCCCGGCAAACCGCCTCGCCCGAAACGCCATTAAACCGTACATTACTATAACAGCGGCGCGAAGCTACATATTGGCCTACACCGTTCGCCGCCGCTTCACCAGCAGCATCCCCAAACCGCCCGCCGCCAGCAACCCCAGCGCCCCCGGTTCGGGAACAAAGCTAAAATTGCTGATACTTTCGTAGGATTCGGCCCCGCTGTTACCGCCCGTCAATCCCACGTAGCCGGTAGTTGACCCCAGCAGGCTCGTGACGCTTTCCGGCAGGGTATAGGTGTAGCTGAAGCTACCGGTCCCGTTCTGGTTAAACCCGCCAGTAGCCTGTGTCGCACTGAAAGTCAGGCCGTCGGCCCCATTATACGAAACGGTAACATTGATTGGAGTCTGGTAGACATCGAAATTAACGCTTCCGGTATTGTTATAGTTGCCGCTGCCGGCACCTGAGCCTGCATTCGGATAGGTGACCGCCTGCTTGATGCTGCCGCTGGCGTTGCTGTAAGCTACCGTTAGCCCGTATTGTGCGGTGGTGGTATTGATGCCAATACCCACACTGCTGGTAGGCGCAATGCCGCTGTTACCAATGTAGCCGCGAGGGCCTCCATCCCAGCCGCCGTTGGTGGTGGTCAACAAGCCCGTCCCCGCACTGTTGTCCTGCACCACCAGGAAGAAGCCCAATCCTGGATTTTGATCCTTCCCCGTGCCTAAAACGGTGGTCGGCGGGGAGTTGGCGGATGGCATCTCCCACACAAAGCTCGCCGTCCATGCCCCGCCCACGCCCTGCTTGGCATCAAACCATACCGAGGAATTCTCTCCTTCCGTCGTGCGGTAGCTCAGATCGCTAACCTCGCCGCCACTGTTGACAATGGTCGGCGGCACCCAGGAGTTAAACGCGTTGGTGGTGCTTTGTTCATAATTGGTGGTAACGGTGCCATTATCGTAGGAGAAAACGTTGTTGGTGGTAGAGTTCGGGTATTCGTAACTTGCAGCAGTACCGAAGTCTGTGGAGGTGGTGTCCGTACCGAAGCCGGAAAGATTGGCCCGCGCCCCGTGCGGCGTTGCCGCCAGCACCGCAGCCAGCGCCGCAGTCCCAATCCCCAGCAACACAAAATTAGCTTTGGCCCTCTCGGTCCCGTTGTTGGCAAGCATAACACTCTCCTTATTAAAAATGCGATTACTATCCCACCGCGATTCGTTTACTGCGCTACATCGCCCGGCAAACCGCCCCGCCCGAAATCATGTTCAACTGTGCGCCATAATAGCACACGCCCAAGCTCGTGTCAAGGCCCCTCGGAAAAATCACCATACACCTGCACCACCACCCCAAAAAGCCATTTCAAACCGATCCCCCTAAAAAAATTTTGGCCCTAATCCGCACCACCGAGTCATGGCTCAAACGAAAGCCGCGACGGCTCCATACCAACCGCTTGCTCCAGCCCGGTCCCGAAGACCTTCGGCACCCGCCCGCAACGTCGGTCCACCGCAGCGCCGCTCCAGTCTCCCGCCGCCGTAGCCATCCTACTCTCTACCTTCCCCTTTCTCGCGCCGCGTCGCTGGCGTCAAAAGCATCAGCCCGGCCCCAAGCACCAGAAGCATCCCGGCGGATGGTTCCGGCACAGGAACCCAGTTATATGCTAATGCGTAGGTATCATTCGCGGAAGCCTCGGACGTGCTCCCCACTTTTAACACCTGCAAATCATAGAGGCCGGCGCTCAAACCGCCCAGATAAAGTTGCTGCACATTATCAATGGAGCTATCACTTAGCCCAACAATGGTACCCGCCGCGTTAACCAAAGCCAAATCCAGATTGTTAATCCCCGTCGCACCGGTATTGAGATTCCAGACCAGCGTGGCAGTAAGCGTGTAGGTTGTTTTTGACGATCCGCCCAGATCAAAAATGTAGTGGTCCACCCCATCCGTGGTCGCACTACTGGCAATGGATGCCTTATTCCATCCTTCCAGCGTACTTTCCGGCGTGGTGTAACTGCCGTCAAAGCTAAAAGTAGGTCCTGAGAAAGGTGCCTGTGCCTGGCTGGTTTCAGCGCTGTAGCCGTGTTCCCCAGCCACCAGATTCTCGTAGGAATTATACGCATTTACCACGCCCGATCCATATCGCGGGTCCAGCGGCGTTTGCGTGGTTGCGGTCGGGGCCAGATACGTTTCGGTATTCACACCTCCGCTGACCGTAACCGTATAGTTATTGGTCCACCCCTGCGGCTTGGATGCCCCATTAAGCAGCAGCGCTTTAATGGTACGAATATCTGTGGCGTCAGGTTGCGTGCCCGTCCCACCAAAGCCATCCATACCCGCCTGAGCTATCAGCGCCGCCACGCCCGAAACCATCGGCGTGGTAAAGCTGGTGTACGGGCCTGGGCCAGGCGCGGTGATATCCGGCTTACTTCGTCCATCCGTGGTCGGACCAACCCATGCCGCTGAGGCTCCGCTGGTCGGACTAAACACGCCGTTGGTTTCCGTACCCGAATAGGCCGCCACCGCCAGACCGTTGTACATGGTAGAGGGCGCGTTAATGTAGCTGGAACCCGTGGTCGTTCCGTCACCAATGGAGCTAACGTAGAGCGTGTTATAAGTGGAGGCGTTACTATCGAAATAGGACGTGCTTACGCCAGGGTCAATATAGCTCTGATTCACAATTAACGGTGATACCGCCGCCGGCGTGCCCGCAGGCGTACTGGCGGCTTGACTGGAAAAAATATAATAGTTGATGTACCCATCCGCTTCCAAGTTATAAATCTGCGATACCCCAGGCGCCACTCCGGAATGAGAACCATCGCTATAAGACCCATTCCCGTAGAACACCGTCGCCACAAGGTTGGCATGGCTGGAATAATCAGCGCTGTCATAGCTGGAACTAACCGTTCCGCTTTCATCCATAAACGTAAATTTAGAAGGTGATTGATTCACCGAGGAGGACGTTGGATTCACCTCATACTCGCCCGGGCCAACCATAGCCTCTATCGTCGCCACCGACACGCCGCTGCCATTGATGTTTGGCGCAACTTGCTCCAACTGCGGCAGCCCGATCTGGTCATAAAACAGGGCATTGGGATTGGAATTACCCCACACCGTGGAGCCGCCGTAAGTCACAGCCGCCGCTATCAATAGCGCCGCCCCACCGTGCCGCCACCCCCCACCCGTGCGGCAACGCCGCGATACAACCGTCGGCCAAAGGCTCTGTCGGCCGCTCATCGCGAAATTAAATTTCTGCCCCGCTAAAGAAAATTTCAAACCCTGTAACATCGTAATCCTCCTGTGCCGCCTTGCCGACCCAACACTTACATTACCACAATATACCATAAAAATTCCGCCCGTCAAGCCCCCCAACCAAAAAACTCGGCAGGCGCTGCCCAACCAAGCCGCGTGATTTCCAGATGAGCCGCGGCACTGCGTCCCCAATCCCGACCAGTGAAAAAAAATGGCAGGCCCGACACCGGCCTCGGCAACCGTTTACGGGGTAAAAACCATACAAATAAGCAGATGTTGCAGGCCATCGGAGCAAAAGATGCTCCCCAAACTGGCGTATACGTCTCTGAACCCTCATTTTAGGGCTAATTTCGCCACTTTTGCCCGTGAACGGCTACGATAAAACTTCTTCGGCGCGGCGGCATCCATATCCGCCAGGCTGGTGGGTTTCCACATCACCGACCCTCCTTATGGCGATGGACTCCCATCACCCCGGCAACCCGGGCCACATCGGCAGCACTTGACCCCGCGGCGACGGTTGCCACGGCGGAGCACTC